>JAAZLP010000125.1 GCA_012799265.1 Phyllobacteriaceae bacterium
CGGGCGGCGCGGCCACTGAACAGGGCGAGTAGGAAAGGTCCACAGCCGGCTTTGCTGGCGGAGCCGCTACCGAGCATGGCGAGTAGGCGAGATCAGGCGCCGGCTTCGGCGGTGGCGCCGCGACCGAGCATGGCGAATAGCTAAGGTCGACCTCGGGCTTCTTCGCCGGCGGTGCCGCGACGGAGCAGGGGGAGTAGGAGAGATCGATCTCAGGCTTTTTCGCGTCCGGTGCCGCTACCGAACAGGGCGAATAGGAGAGATCGACAGCCGGCTTTGCGGCAGCGGCGACAGGCGCCGGAGCGGTGGCCGCAATGTGGTCTGCGGCGATGGCGGCGGTGCCGGCCACAAGTGCTGCACCGAACAGAATGGTTTTGCGAGCGCTCATCTTTGCCTCACTTGCCGAAGAATAGGGGACGCAGCTTGATGCCGACAAAGCTGCCGACGAAGGCGCAGGCCATCCAGACCCAGCCATGAACGCTGCCCGAAGCAATGCCGGAGAACAGCGCCCCGATATTGCAGCCAAAGGAAAGCCGCGCGCCGTAGCCCATCAGCAAGCCGCCGACGATCGCCGCAATCAGCGAGCCGATACGCAGATCAACCTTGGGCGCAAATTTCCCGGCAATCCCCGCCGCTAGCGCTGCACCCAGAATGACGCCGAAATCCATCACCGAAACCGTATCGGCGATCACCGAATTGCTCAGCGACGCCGCCTGACCCGGCCAGATCCAGAACTCCCATTCGGCCACGGGAATACCGACCGCCGAAGCGATCTTGGCGCCCCAGAGGCCGAACCCTGCCGTGATCGACCACGGGTGGCCCGCAATGATCAGCGTCAGGATATTGAGAACAGCCAGCATCAGCCCCGCAAACAGCAGCGGCCACGGACCGGTCAGCAATTTGCCCTTGGCCGGGACCACGCCCTCGAGCTTTTCGACCGCACCGTGCTTGCGCTTTTCGATCAGCGTCACGACCACGCTGATCGCGGCCAGACCGACGAGCGTGATCATCAGGCCCACAGGAACGCCGAACGTCTTGCCGAGGCTGATAGGCTCGAACGAGGGCAGGCTCAGCCAATAGGGCAGGTTGGCCGTGCCAGCGAGCGCGCCGATGATGAAGAAGACCAGCGTCACCAGCATGCGGAGGCTCCCGCCGCCGACATTAAAGAGCGTGCCGGAACCACATCCCCCGCCCAACTGCATGCCAAGCCCGAAGATCGTCGCGCCGAAAATGACCGAAACACCAATCGGCGCCACCGCGCCAACCAGCGATTGCTCGCCCACCTGGCCCATGGCCAGCAGCGGGAAAAACCCGATCGCCGCCACGCCCACCATCAGCATCTGCGCGCGGATCGCGCGGCTGCGGCCTTCCTCCACAAAGCGACGCCATCCACCAGTGAAGCCGAACGAGGCGTGATAGAGGCTCATGCCCATCAGTCCGCCGATGAGGAACAGCAGCGCCATCCTCAGGCTTATGATGTCCACCAGCGTCAGCGCACCAAGGAAAAGCGCGCCGCCAGCCAGCCAGATAATGCCTTGATTGGTCTGCGGGGCAGGGGTCGAAACGGTAGCCGTAGTCATGAAATCGGTGTGTCGCGCAAAAAGATTCTTCTCTCTCCCTCTATAGCGCAAACCCGGAATTCCGGCGTTCCAAAAAATCTCTATCGGTTAGATAGTCTTTTCCTAGATCGTTGAATCAAAAGGATAAGCGAGTCTCGAAAGCGTGAAACGAATTTGCCAACCTATGGCCGTTGCAGTTTCAAGGCGTGTTTTCAGATGATCAGCAGACGCTCATTTTTGGCCGGTTCGACCCTTGCTCTTTCGGCGCTGTCGCTGCCCGCTATGGCGGAGACGCGCAAGGAAGCCGACGCGGTCAATTTCGAGTCGATCGACCAGATCAAGGCCATCGCCGAGCGCGAACCGGCGATCCTCTATTTCCACGCCGAATGGTGTCCCACCTGTCGTGCGACCATGGTCTCCTTCCGGGGTCGCTGGCCGGAAATCCAGCCCGGCATCACCCTGGTCATCGCCGATTACGACACCGAAGAAGAACTCAAGGCCAAATACGGCGTCACCTACCAGAACACCTATGTTCAGGTCGGTCGCGACGGCGAGAAGGTCCAGATCTGGAACGGTGGCGGCATCGACGCCCTCAATACCAAGCCGCTCTTCGACTACTGATGGACCCTTCAATCGCTATCGCATTTGCAGCGGGACTGGTGACAGTCGCCTCGCCATGCGTCTTGCCCTTATTGCCGGTCATTCTGGCCTCTTCGGCCCAGTCTGGTCGCCTGCGCCCCTGGGGCGTGCAGACAGGCTTCGTGGTCACCTTCTCGCTGGTGACCCTGGCGCTGGCCAGCATCGTCAACGCGCTCGGCATCCATCCCGATGTCGTGCGCACCCTCAGCGCCGTCATCCTGGTGCTGTGCGGCGTCGTGCTTATCGTGCCGGCTTTGTCGGTGCTGTTTGAGCGCTCGACTGGCTCCATCGCCAGTGCCTCGGCCCGCCTGCCTTCTGGTGAGGGCTTTGGTGGCGGTTTGGCCATCGGGGCGGGGCTCGGCCTTGCCTGGACCCCCTGCGTGGGCCCGGTCATGGCCTCGGTCCTGACCCTGGCAATGAACCAGGAAGTCACGCTCAACGCGGCGCTGGTGACCTTCGCCTTCTCGCTGGGCACGGCCATTCCCATGGTCGCCGTCATCTTCGGTGGCCGCGCTGTGCTCCAGCGCTTTTCTTTCCTCCAGGCCAATGGAGACCGCATCAAGAAGGTCTTCGGCGTCCTGCTCATCCTTGTGGGCGTGGCCATCTTCACCGGCTTCGACCGCACCATCCAGATCTGGCTCTACGAGCTCTTCCCCCATTGGGAAGAGACCCTGACGGGCTGGGAATATTCCTTCGTCAACTAATTCGCCTCCCTTGGCGTCAACACCGGAGACTTTATCATGAAGCTCAAGACCCTCGCCGTTCTGGCGGCCCTCGCCACCGGCCTTTCCTTCTCCACCTCTGCCTATGCCCTCCCCGCTGCCCTGCAGCAGGCTGACGGCAAGCTCGGTGCCTATGTCGAACTGGACCAGGTCCAGGGCCTCGACAATGTCGTCTTCGTCGACATCCGCACCGCCGACCGCTATGCCGAAGGTCACATCCCGGGCGCCATCAACATTCCGCGCGAATTCATCGAGACCCCCGACGTCGACGGCGTGATCGGTGAAACCAAGTCCTATGAAGAGCTGGAGCCGATCCTGGCTTCCTATGGTCTCTCCTATGACCAGACCATCGTTGTTTATGGCGAAAGCGAAGACAGCCCGCTGGTCCCGACTTCCGGCCGCTATCCGGGCAAGATCTATGTCTCGCTCGACCAGGCCGGTTTCCCGAACGTCCACATTCTCTCGGGCGGCGTGAACGCGTTTGAAGGCGAACTCTCCAAGGAAGCCACCGTTCTGCCGGCTTCGGACCTGAAGCTGACCAACACCAAGCCCTATATCGTGCAGAAGGACTACGTCCTGGCTTCGATCGGCAAGGAAAACTCCTGGATCCTCGACGCCCGCGGCACCGCTGGCTTCGACAAGGGCCACATCGCCGGCTCGATCAACGTGCCGATTGGCCTCTTCTCCAATGCCAATGAACTGCATGACGATATCGACGGCCTGCTCGCCAAACTCGAAGAGCTGGGCATCGATAAGGAAGACGAGATCATCACCACCTGCGGCTGGGGCTGGGCAGCTTCCGACCTGCTCGCCATCCTGCGCGACCTCGGCTACACCAACCTCAAGCTCTATGACGGCGCTTGGACCGACTGGGTCCAGGACCCGAACCTGCCCAAGGCTGGTACTGACTTCCCGGCCTGATCGCCGATAGTCTGATCGATTTGATGACCCGCCCTCGTGGCGGGTCATTTTCGTTTGCTGCTCATCGCCCCGGGCGGTAGTCCTCAACCTGCCAGAGGAACATGACATGACCGAAGCCATTGAACGCGCCGCAGAGGAAATCCGCTTCTGCGAGACCATCCTCGCCAAGAGCCAGACCAATGTTCTGCTCGAGACGCTGCGCGACGCCCCTGATGTGACCGCCTGGTCGCATTATCCCGTCGGCGACGTCTACGACTACGATACCGGCGCCCAGTGGTACTATCACTGCCATGATCCGTCCTCCGATGCCGAGGAACACGGCCACTTCCATTGCTTCATCCGCCCCCATGGCGCCGAAGGCCCCGCGCATCATCTCGCAGCGATTGGTGTCGATCCCTATGGGCGGCTGCATCGCATCTTCACCGTCAACCACTGGGTCGTGGGTGACGACTGGCTCAGCGCCGAAGAGACCATCCCGCTGTTGCATAAATTCGATGTCCAGCTGGCGCGCCCGTCCTATCTCGTCAATCGCTGGCTCACCGCCATTTTCGTCCGCTACGAAGCCGAGATTGCCGCGCTGATCAGGCAGCGGGACGCTGTCATCGCCGCCCATGCAGCTGGCGATATGGATGGCAATCGGCAGGACCGCACGCTGGAAGTCACGGCCGAGTTGCGCCTGTAGCACCAGGCCCTGCGACGAAAAATTCACGCCGCTGACGAGAAAATCGACTCGGGGCGCTACACATCGCCCCTCCATGTCCCTATGTCGCAACCAAACTCTTTGGTTGGATACGCACATGTTTGCTTCCCGGGGCTTCCGGTTTTTCAGTCTCTTCGCCTGTCTTGTTATGGCGTTCTCGATGGTCTCCGTGGACACGGCTGAGGCCCGCAAGGGCGGCAGTTTCGGCAGCCGCGGCGGTCGTACGTTCCAGGCGCCTGCCGCAACCCAGACCGCTCCGACGCCTGCTGCCCCAATTCAGCGCTCCATGACGCCGAACACGCAGCAGCAGAATGCTGCAGCGCCTGCCGCTCAGGCGGCTCAGCAGCGCGGCGGCTTCATGAAAGGCTTCGGCGGCTCGCTGCTGCGCGGTCTCGCGCTCGGTGGTCTAATCGGCCTCCTGCTCGGCGGCGGCTTCGGCGGCATCGGTGGCATTTTCGCCATGTTGGTCCAGGTTGCCCTTATCGGTGGCGTCATCTGGCTGGCCATGCGCTTCTTCCGCGGTCGCTCAGCCCAGCCGGCCACTGCTGGCGGTCCCAATGTCGATATGAACGCTGCCCAGCGTCAGGCCAATCCGGCCACCGAAGACCTGCTGCGCAATTTCGGTCGCGGCGGTTCAGGCGGCGCGCCCCGTCGTCCGGCCGATCCGAACGAGCTTGGCATCGGTATGGAAGACCTCCAGAAGTTCGAATCCATGCTGACCCGCGTCCAGGCAGCCTTCTCCAACGAGAACTATTCCGCCCTGCGCGTCCTGACGACGCCTGAGATCATGGGCTATCTCTCCGAGGAACTCGCCACCAACGCGACCAATGGCGTCAAGAACCACGTCACCGACGTGACCCTGCTCCAGGGCGACCTGTCCGAAAGCTGGCGCGAAGGTGACACCGAATACGCAACCGTCGCGATGCGCTACTCGGCCATCGACTACACCGCCGATCGCACCACTGGTGCCGTCGTCGAAGGCGATGCCAACGAGCCCAGCGAGTCCACCGAGATCTGGACCTTCGTTCGCAAGCGCGGTGAAACGGACTGGCTCCTCTCCGCCATCCAGGAAGCCTAAATCAGCAAGGGCCCGCACCAAGGTGCGGGCCCTCTTCATTTGCGCGAGGCTCCTCATTGCCTTCCCGGCCAGCCTGGGTTCCACTTTCCAATATTCCCCCGGCCGCTAGCCCAAAATTCCCCTTCGCTGCCTTGCCCCTCTGGCGGGTTTTTGCCATTGAAGCGGCAACTTCACGGAGCCCAGCATGAAAATCCTCGTCGCGGTAAAGCGCGTGGTCGATCACAACGTTCGCATCCGGGTTCGCCCCGATGGCTCGGGCGTCGAGACCAATGGCGTCCGCATGTCGATGAACCCCTTCTGCAAGCACGCTGTGGAAGCAGCGGTGCAACTGGCCGAAGCGGGCAAGGCTGAGGAAGTCGTCGTTGTTTCCATCGGGCCGAAAGCGGCCAATGACGTGATCCTCACTGCGCTCGCCATGGGCGCGCATCGCGGCATTCTCATTGAAACCGACGCGGCGCTTGAAACCCTTGCGATTGCCAAGCTTCTGGCTAGGGTCGTCGAGGAGGAAAAGCCGGACCTCATCCTGCTCGGCAAGCAGGCCGTCGACGACGACAGCAACCATGTCGGCCAGATGCTCGCTGCACTGACCGAGCTGCCGCAGGCCACTTTCGCCTCGGAAATCACGCTGGACGGCACATCGCTCGAAGTCACCCGCGAGGTGGATTCCGGGCGCGAAACCATTGCCATGTCGCTCCCCGCCATCGTCACTGCCGATCTCCGCCTCAACACGCCGCGCAATGCTGCGCTGCCCATGGTGATGAAGGCACGGTCCAAGCCGCTGGCCGTGCACCCGGCATCCGATTTTGACGTCAATCTCGCCCCACGCCTGACGATCGAAAAAGTGTCGGCGCCGCCCGAGCGCGTGGCTGGCACAACAGTCGGTTCGGTGACGGAACTCGCCGGCATTATCGCGGCTGACATCAACGAACTGGAGGCCATCTGATGAGAGTCCTCGTTCTCGCAGAAATCGACAACGGCACAATCTCGCCGGCCACCGCACGCATCGTCGCTGCCGCCAGCCAGCTCGGACCCGTTGATGTCCTTGTCTCGGGTCCCCAGTCTGCCGCCGATGCCGCCGCAAGCATTGCTGGCGTCCAGCGCGTCCTCCACGCAGAGACCAACGCTCTGGCCGACGCCCTTGCCGGCCTTCTGGCTGACCTTGCCCCGCGCTACGACTACCTCGTTGCTGGTGCGTCAACGCTGGGCAAGGATGTCATGCCGCGCCTTGCCGCAAAACTCGACATCCAGCCGGTCACCGACATCGTCGCCATTGAAGCGCCAAACCGCTTCACGCGCCCCATCTATGCCGGCAATGCGCTCGAAACCGTCACCGACAACCAGCCCCGGCACGTCCTCACTTTCCGCGCCTCGGCCTTCCGCCCGGCCGCTTCGGGCAATGCCGCGTCCGTCGAGCCGCTGGCGACCTCCGTTGCCTCTGCTGCCCGTTTCATCGCTGCGCATCGCACCGAGAGCGACATCCCCGATCTCTCCACCGCCCAGATCGTCGTCGGTGGTGGCGTGTCTGTCGGTTCTACCGAAGGCTTCAAGCTCATCGAGCAGCTCGGCAAAACGCTCGGCGCTGCGATTGGCGCGACGCGCGCGGCGGTTGACGCCGGCTACGCGCCCAATGACTGGCAGGTCGGGCAGACCGGCAAGATCATCGCCCCGGACCTCTACATCGCCGTCGGCATTTCCGGCGCGCTGCAGCATCTTGCCGGCATCCAGGGGGCCAAAAAGATCATTGCCATCAACAAGGATGCCGAGGCCTCGATCGTCAAGATTGCCGACGTGGCGCTCATCGGCGACCTCTTTGAGATCCTGCCACAGCTCACTGCGGAACTGGAGGCGCTCGGCATAAAACGCTGAGCCCCAAAGGCGCGACTCGCATTGCAAAAATTCCCCGCGCGCCTATAAAGACCGCGCCTTTTCACCGGACCTCCGAAAAATGTTCGAAACTCTGACCAAGGCCCCTGGCGACAAAATTCTGGCGCTCATGGGCGAATATGCTGCCGATACCCGTTCCACCAAGATCGACCTTGGCGTCGGTGTCTATAAGGACGAAAAGGGCGTGACCCCGGTCATGTCGTCTGTCCGCAAGGCCGAAGAGCGCATTCTTTCGAACGAGACTACCAAAACTTACCTCGGCATCGCCGGCAACAAGGGCTACGGCACCGCCGTACTCGATCTGGTGCTCGCGCCGGAATTTGATCGCTCGCGCGTCCGCATTGCGCAGACCCCCGGCGGCACCGGTTCGCTCTGGGTGCTGATGCAGCTCATCAGCCGCGCCCGTCCGGGTGCGTCCTTCTATGTGTCGGACCCGACCTGGGCCAACCACATTCCGATGGCCAAGAATGCCGGTTTTGACCTCCAGACCTATCCCTATTTCGACGCCGAAACCCGCGGCGTGAAGTTCGACGCCATGCTGGCCACCCTCGACGGCCTCAAGGCTGGCGACGTCGTCCTGCTGCATGGCTGCTGCCACAACCCGACCGGTGCCAACCTCACCCCCGCCCAGTGGGACAAGGTTGCCGAGAGCCTCGCGCGCACCGGCGCGCTGCCCTTCATCGATCTGGCCTATCTCGGCTTCGGCGACGGCATCGAAGCTGACGCCTATGGCACCCGCAAGGTTCTCGCCTCGGTCCCGGAAGCTGTCCTGGCTTTCTCCGGCTCGAAGAATTTCGGTCTCTACAAGGAGCGCGTTGGCGCCGCCATCTTCGTCGCCCGCAACAATGACGAAGCCGAAGTCACCAATTCGCAGCTCTTGAACATCATCCGCGGCGCCTATTCGCAGCCGCCCGATCACGGTGCCGAGATCATCCGCACCATCCTGACCGACGCCGATCTGCGCAAGGAATGGGAAGAAGAACTCGGCGTCATGCGTAACCGCATGATCGCGCTGCGTAAAAAGCTCGCCGAAGCCATCCGCGAACGCTCCAACGGCTCCGATTTCGACTTCGTCGCCGATCACCGCGGCATGTTCTCGCTGCTCGGTCTCACAAATGAAGCCGTCGAGCATTTAAAAGCCGAAAACGGTGTCTATATGACTGGTGATAGCCGCATCAACGTCGCTGGCATTCCCGAAGATCGCGTGGGCGACCTGGCCAAGGCCATTCTCGACACAGTTCGCTAAGCCGGTGCTTGCGGCCCTCGGGCCAGCATGGAATACATTCGGGCCAAACGGCCCGAATGAGATGCTTTTTAGGAGGGAACGATGAAGTTCTTCGTCGACACTGCCGATACTGCCGCCATCAAGGAGCTTCACGAAGCTGGCCTCGTCGATGGCGTGACCACCAATCCGTCCCTGATCGCCAAGTCGGGCCGCGACTTCAAGGAAGTCATCAAGGAAATCTGCGACATCACCTCGGACCCGGTTTCCGCCGAAGTCGCCAGCCTCGAATATGACGGCATGGTCGCCGAAGGCGAGCACCTCGCCAAGATCGCGTCCAACGTCGTCATCAAGCTGCCGCTGACGCTCAATGGCCTCAAGGCGACCAAGTACTTCGCCAACAAGGGCATCAAGACCAACGTTACGCTCTGCTTCTCGGCCAACCAGGCACTCCTCGCTGCCAAGGCCGGCGCGACCTACATCTCGCCCTTCATCGGCCGCCTCGACGACATCAATCTTGATGGCATGGAGCTGATCGAGAACATCCGTCAGATCTACGACAACTACCAGTTCGAGACCCAGATTCTGGCCGCCTCGATCCGTACGCCTAACCACGTGACCCAGGCCGCCCTCGTTGGCGCCGACGTTGCGACCATTCCGCCGGATGTGATCAAGAAGCTGGCCAATCACCCGCTGACCAATGCGGGCATTGAAGGCTTCCTCAAGGATTGGGCCGCCACCGGCCAGTCGATCCTCTAGGACCACAACGATCCCCACACACGCGATGTCACCCCGGCGCAGGCCGGGGCCCATCCTGAGATGCGTGTGTGGGGATAGTTTTTCAGGATGGGTGCCGGCCTGCGTCGGCATGATGATGGAGTTGCGGCGCTCTTGGCGCCCGTCACTCAAATGGCCGACACCGAACTTTCCGCTGAGATCAAATCTGCTCTCGCCCGCGTCGAAATCCCCGGCGGCGGTGATCTCGCCTCCTATGCCGGCCTCTCGGAAATCATCGTCACCCCCGGCGCCATCGCCTTCGCCATTGCCGTTGCGCCCGGCATGGAGGCCGCCTTCGGCCCCGCCCGCGACGAAGCGCAGAAAGCCGCCCAAGCCATTGGCGGCGCGCGCAAGGTGATGGTCTCGGTCACCGCCGAAAAGTCCAACGCCCCCAAATTCTCCCACGGCAAGGCCGTCCCGCCGGGCAAGACCCGCGTCGATGGCGTCAAGCGCATCATCGGCGTCGGCTCGGGCAAGGGTGGCGTCGGCAAGTCCACCACCTCGGTCAATATCGCGCTGGCCCTCCAGGCCGAAGGCCTCAAGGTCGGCATTCTCGACGCCGATCTTTATGGCCCCTCCATCCCCAAACTCCTCGGCATCGAAGGCAAGCCGGCGATCCGCGAAGACGGGATCTTCCAGCCGCACGAAGCCTATGGCCTGAAAGCCATTTCCATCGGCTCCATGCTGGTCCCCGGCCAGGCCGTCGTCTGGCGCGGGCCCATGGCCACCTCAGGCCTGCGCCAGCTCCTGCGCGAAACCGATTGGGGCGACATCGACGTCCTCATCATCGACCTGCCGCCCGGCACCGGCGACATCCACATCGCGCTCTTCCAGCAGACCATCGTTGACGGCGTCGTCATCGTCTCGACCCCGCAGGACGTCGCCTGGATCGATGCTCAGAAGGCCATCGACATGCTGGGCAAGATGTCCGTGCCCGTCGTCGGCGTCGTCGAAAACATGAGCTATTTCATCGCCCCGGATACCGGCAAGCGCTACGACATCTTCGGCACCGGCGGTGCCGAACGCGCAGCCGCAGACCTTGGCATCCCCTTCCTCGGCGCCATCCCGCTGGTCATGTCCATCCGCGAAAATTCCGATGCGGGCAGCCCGCCCGTCGTCGCTGAACCTGATGGCGCCGAGGCCGAAGCCTACCGCCTCATCGCCCGACGCCTCGTCGCCACCTTGGCATAGACAAGGAAAATCCTTACATTGTGGTCTTGGAGGTGTGCGATGATCACCAGCAAGCTCACCAGCAAGGCGCAGACGACCATACCCCAGGCAGTTCGGACGGCCCTCCGCCTCCGCGAGGGGGACGAGATCGCCTATGTCATCCAGGATGGCCGGGTAATCATTACCCGCGCCCAGACAGCCCCCGCAGAAGACCCATTCGGTGCCTTCTCCGAGTGGGACAGCGAAGCTGATCGAAAAGCCTATGCCGGGCTTTGAACGCGGGACCATCGTCCGCGTACCATTCCCCTATACCAACCGACCCGTCCAACAGCACCGCCCCGCCGTCGTGGTGTCGGCGCGCTCGTTCAACGACCAGTCTCATCTGCTTTGGGTGGTGATGATCACCAGCGCGGAAAATCGGCCATGGCCGGGAGATATCTCGCTCGGTCAGAACTACGCTGACTTTGGCCTGCCTGCGCCCTCGGTGATCCGCCCCGCCAAGATCGCCACCATCGAAGCCGCACAGGCGTCGGCAATCGGGATACTCCCCGCCGAGCTTCTCCGCAGCCTCGACCGCGCTCTCCTTGCAACACTGGGCGCATGACTCCTACGACGCATTTAAATCGATTGCTGAAATCGATTGCATAACATTCTTTCTCGGGCTATCCCGCTAATAAAGCGGTGCTAAGCCGCGGGGAGGAAAGATGTTCTCGTTTGACCGTCGTGATTTTGGCGCCGATTTCACCTTTGGCGTTGCCACTGCCGCCTATCAGATCGAAGGCGGGCAGGGCCATGGTCGCGGCACGTGCATCTGGGACACGTTCTCGGCCACCCCAGGCAATGTGAAAAACGGCGATACCGGCCGTGACGCCTGCAATCACTACGATCTCTGGCCTCAGGACCTCGATCTTATTCGCGACGGCGGCTTCGACGCCTATCGCTTCTCCTTCGCCTGGCCGCGCCTCATCCCTGAAGGAACGGGCGCCATCAATCAGGAAGGCGTCGATTTCTACGATCGCCTGATCGACGGCATGCTGGAGCGCAATCTAAAACCCTATGCGACGCTCTATCACTGGGATCTGCCTTCGACCCTCCAGGTTCGTGGCGGCTGGATGAACCGCGATATCGCCAAGTGGTTCGCTGATTACGCCACGCTGATCGGCGAGAAATTCGGTGATCGGCTGCATGCGACGGCCACCATCAACGAGCCCTGGTGCGTTGCCTTCCTCAGCCATTTCCTCGGCGTTCACGCCCCCGGCTATCGCGACCTGCGCGCGGCGGCTCGCGCCATGCACCATGTGCTCTTTGCCCATGGCACCGCCATCGATGCCCTGCGCGCGACCGGCACGAAGAACCTTGGCATCGTCCTCAATCTCGAAAAATCCGAACCGGCCAGCGATAGCGACGAAGACAAGGCCGCAGGCCAGTTTGGCGACGCGCTTTTCAATGGCTGGTATCTCGGCGGTGTCCTGAAGGGGCAATACCCCGAACTCCTGACCAAGTGGCTTGAGCCCTATCTGCCCGCGAATTATCAGGCGGATATGGACGTGGTGTCCCGTCCCCTC
>JAAZLP010000002.1 GCA_012799265.1 Phyllobacteriaceae bacterium
CGCGCTTTTCCCAGACAAAATTGGACGCTGGTGCGGGCACGCGGACAGCAGAGGTCGAGAACAGGGCCGAAAACAGCTTATAGAGGGCGATACGATCGGTGGAGGCTTCCGGAAAGACCGAGATGTCGCCAATCAATGTCTCGAGGGTAGCGGCGACATACGCATCGCCCGAAGTTTGAGACCCTGTCACGGCCCTGGAAAAACGACGCAGATAGGGCAGGTGCGGAGCAATCCGCGTTGACAAAGACATAGACGAGTTCTCCCAGTGACGCTTGGGTCAGCAGACCTTACGAATTCTCCAAACGTAATTTGCACGGAAAAGTTCCGCTACTTGGAACTTTTTCATAGCTAGTGCATTTTTGCTTACCGAACGGATGGCAACAAGACTGATCGGTCGACTTGATGAAAAAGAACACTGGGGTGACTTCGCAACCTGCGCGCATGCAAGGGGGGCGGGCAGACGACGGGCTGGGTCCTAATTCGGATATCGGCTCGCGGCTGCGTGCTCTCTATGGCGCTGTCCAGGATGAGGGCATTCCCGAGCAATTGCTTGATCTTCTCGAAAGGCTCGATAGCGCGGAGGCTGCCCAGAGGACTGCGTCATCCTCGCAGGACGGGGAGTAACGGTCATGAGTACCGAGGGCACTTCCTTCAAGCGAGAGATGCTGGCGACCCTGCCGAGCCTGCGCGCCTTTGCCGTGTCACTGACTGGCAAGCACGATAAGGCCGACGATCTGGTGCAAGACACCGTCATGAAAGCTTGGGCAAAGCAGTCCAGCTTCGAGATGGGCACCAATATCAAGGCCTGGCTTTTCACCATCCTGCGCAATGAATTCTATAGCCAGATGCGCAAGCGCGGTCGGGAAGTGCAGGACACGGACGGCGTTTTCACCGAGCGGCTTTCCGTGCATCCATCTCAGTATGGTTCGATGGACCTTGAGGATTTCAAGAAGGCGCTGGCACAGCTGCCGGATGACCAACGCGAAGCGATCATTCTCATCGGGGCGTCAGGCTTTTCCTATGAAGAAGCGGCTGCGATTTGTGAATGCGCAGTGGGAACGATGAAAAGCCGTGTCAGCAGGGCCAGGTCGCGTCTCGCTGACATCCTCAAGATCAGCGGTGAGTCAGACTATGGTCCGGATGCCGTTTCGGCCCAGGTGACGTCCGGCAACCAGTTCTAGCGAAACTTGCGGGAGCGATAAATTTGCTCCCGCACGCTGCCTCGCGCAGGAACGACGGCAATACAGACGCGTTTGATTGCGGAGTCAAAAGCCTGGGGCAGACCTTGATCAGGTTATCCTGCGACATCGTCCAACATGATGCAGCTGGTGCGGTCGCCGGGCTGTCAGCCACATTGCTGCCCCTCAGGCTGGCTAATCATCTCGACAGACGCTGTGACCGTTCTCCTATCCGGCACATCAACGAATGAGTGCTTTGGCCCAGAAGCTCGACATCGCGCAATTGGCTTTGCCCAGACGATCCAAGATGCGACGCCTAGCAATATGGGGCTCGCTGGGACTGGTCTGTCTGGCGGCCATGGCCTCCCTCATGCTGATGCAAGGTTTTGACCGCCAACTTCAGGATTTCACCGAGACTTACGCTGTTCGTCATACGGCCCAGGAGCTGACGCATTCGCTCGCTCAGGCAGAGGCAAGCCAACGCGGGTTCCTTTTGACGGGTGATAACCAGTTTCTCGAGACCTACGAGCAATCGCTGATGGCGATCGACGATGGCATTGGCTCGCTGGTGGCGATGACGGCCGACGATGTTCAGCAGAACGACCGCGTTAAAAACATCGCAAATGACATTTCCGCACGGCGGGCCGAAATGGCGCGCGCCGTCGAACTGGTCATGGCGCGGCGTTCCGACGAGGCGCAGTCGCTGACGCAGACCGGTATGGGCGCGCGGCTGATGGCTGAGGTGAGCAAGGCGCTCGAAGACTTCATCGCCGAGGAGGATAACAAGCTCCTTGTGCGCAGCGAGGCGATCGACCAGACCCGACTTGGCCTTGCTGTAGCACTTCTGGCGGCGCTGGCAGCGGCGGTGATCCTAGCCTATGCACTGCTTTATCGAACGCAGCGTCAGGTCAGCGCATTGGCGCAACGCCAGGAGGGCCTGGTCACTCTCAACGAGGCGCTAGAGGCCCAAATTGCGGACCGAACCCGGGAAATCGAGCAGGCCCGTGCCCATGCAGAACGGGAGCGTCAGCGCGTCGAGACGCTGCTGCAAGACACCAACCATCGGATCGGCAATTCACTAGCGACAGTTTCGTCGCTTCTTGCGCTGCAGATGTTGCGGACCTCCTCGATGGAGGTGCGCAATGCACTGGAGGCCGCTCGGCTCCGCGTACACGCCATCGCCTCGGCGCACCGGCGACTGCGCCTTGGCGATGATCTGGAAAATGCCAATGCGGCCGAGTTTCTGACTGCCGTGATCGAGGACATCGCTACCACGCAGGTTGCTGATGGGCGCATCAAGGTCGTGGGCGAGATTGATGCGATCGACGTGAAGTCACGCGACGCCACCACGTTGGGCATTCTGGTCGGTGAGCTGGTGACCAATGCGATCAAGCATGCATTCCCCGATGACCGGTCGGGAGTAATAAAGGTGCGTCTCCACCGCGATGAGGGTGGCATCCCGACACTAACCGTCTCTGACGATGGTATCGGCATGAATGTTGAGGCCGACGAGGAAAATGGCCTGGGCTCGGTGATCGTCCGACAACTGGCGGGCCAGTTCGAAGGCGAAACCAAATATGCTGCTGGGACGAAGGGCGGGCTGGAGGTCACAGTGACCATGCCTGCTTTGAGGTATCCAAACGAAATCGGCGAGGAACACTAGAATGCTGTTTCGTGCGATCCTCAATCGTGACGGGGGGACATTGCGTACCACCGACCTCGACGCACTCCGGCAGCGGGCCGAAGAGATTTTTCGCGAGGCTGGTGACGAGCTCGACTGCCGCATTGTCGACGGACGGAAGGTCGAAAAGGAACTCAAGGCTGCCGGCGAGGATCCCGATGTCGACGTGATCCTGGCGGGGGGCGGAGATGGCACAATTTCATCGGCCGCTTCCGTCGCCTTTGCCAGCGGCAAAGTCCTGGCCGTTCTGCCAGCTGGGACGATGAACCTTTTCGCCCGTGCGCTCTCCATGCCGGTCGAGCTTGAGGCCGCGCTGATCGCAATCGCTCATGGCGACGTGCATCAGATCGATATCTGCACGGCCAATGGCAGACCTTTCGTGCATCAGTTCGGGGTGGGCGTCCACGCTCGCCTGGTGCGCATTCGGGACGGCATGAACTACTCCAGCCGCTGGGGGAAGATGCTGGCAAGTCTCCGGGCTATCACGGCGGCCGCGCTGAACCCACCCCGTTTCGAGGTCGATATCGCCGGGGGGGCGGCGACGACGAAGTCGGTAGTGTCCGGCATCGCAATTTCCAACAATCCGCTGGACAATGGTCCGGTACCCGTCGCCTCGAAGCTCGATAGTGGTCTTTTCGGCGTCTATCTCGCCGAAAGCCTTACCACCCGCGAATTGCTCAATCTGGCGTTGGATGTTTTTACGGGTAGATGGCGGGCCAATCCTCGCGTTACCGAAGCAGAAGTAAGCGCGCTGGTGCTGCGGTTCCCCAAGCGAAAGAGAAACGCTCAAGCGGTGATCGATGGCGAACTGGTGCCGCTGGATCGGGAGGTGCACTTTAAGATGCATCCGGGCGGATTAGCGGTAATCCGGCCTGCACCTGTGGAGTAAGCAGAAAGGGATCAGTCCTTGTCGGACTGATCCCGGATCATTGCAAAGGCGGCGATCGCGGCCGCCGGAAGGCCCAGACGGACGATAAGCGGCGACTTCATCAGCATTGGCAGAGCGGTGATGGCTGCCGTTGTGAGAAAGGCTCCCGTCTCGCTTGAGCGACGTTTTTCTGCGACCTTGCGTTGCTGACGGCCCCTGCCGATCATGGCGCCCAGATAGAGGGCGAGCGCCACGACAAGGAAGGCGCCGCCGAGGATAAGGGCGGCGACGATGTGGCCGTAGAGCTCAGCGAGGGCCAGATAGCCTGCCAGCACGAAAAACACGACAGCCACGAGGACGAACACGCCCATAAGGCCGTAGATAATCGCACTGGCCTTGGCGCGAGCGACCGCGCTCTCCAGTTAAAGACCCAGCAGCGCCGCGAGAGGCGCGAGAAGGCCCATGGTCAGTGCCGGGTAAGAAGAGCCAGAACGAAGCCGATGCCCATGGCAGTCGCCACGGCGGTCAGCGGCTTCTCGCGGATGGTATCCTTAAGCTGCTTTTCCACCTGAGCGGCCTGGTCCTGCGCTTCATCAAGCATTTCTTCGCCCTTCGCCTTGAGCTGGCGGAGTTCAGTGGTGGCAACAGCCTTGGCTTCGTCGACCTTGGCATTGGTCAGCTTGCCGAGGGTCTCGGTGATGGACTTGATATCGCCCTGCAGCTTGGCCACCTGGCTTTCAAGTTCCTGCTCCCGAACGGCGGCAGTCGCGGCAGCTGCAGCACGTCGGCCGCGAGCACGGGTAGTTTTGACAGCGTTGGCCGCAGCTTCAGCGGGGCGGTTGGGGGCCATATCGGATGTGGTTGCCATCGGGAACTCCTTGGAGATGACGCTAATATTCAAAGGCCACCGTTTGGCGGCGATAAAGTCCGTCCCGACAAGAGTGACTTATCGGGACGGAGAGAAGCGGACTGAACGGGGGCGACGGTCTGTCCGCTAAGGGCACAAATCCTGATTGGAGAACCAGAGGGACTGGTTGTGCCCGTTGCATGATCCGCGGGTTATATGCGGCCCATCAGCACCAGGATCAGCACGATCACCAACACGACACCCAGAATGCCGGAAGGGAAATAGCCGAAGCCGCGGGAATAGCCCCAGTTCGGCAAGGCGCCGATCAGAAGCAGAATGAGAATGATGATGAGAATTGTGCCGAGTGTCATAAAACCCTCCTAAACTCGGTGACGCCTGAGCGTGCCCGGACCCTAGAGCAACGCGACGAGCAAAGCGGCAGCCGCGGCAAGGATCAGGGACGCGGGCAAGAGGGCCATGGCGACTTCGGCGAAACGCGGGCGCGTGTCATAAACGTCACTGCTCCACACGGCGGTGGCGCGACCTGCATCCTCGAGCGATCTGATCTGTGCGTGGCTCATATTTGTCTCCTGTGACCCGGTTCGCCGGATCGTAAGCGGCTGTTGGCCGCGTCACAGGAAAACGAAGGATGCGCTTTTTGGTTCCCGGTACTATTCGACGGGTATTACGTCGACTGACTGACTAGTCTCGTGTGAGCCGTGCGTACGCAGCACACCGACGATCGGAGAAACGTCGGCATAGTCACGGCCCTTGCCGATCGAGATGTGGTCGGCACCGGCGACCATGGCGTTGGTGGGATCAAATTCCACCCAACCCATCTGCTGACCGCACCACACGCGCACCCAGGCATGCATCGCATCGGCCCCTTCCAGTCGCGGCTGTCCTGCCGGCGGGTTGGTGCGCAGGAAACCGGATACATAGCCGGCGGGGATACCCAATCCGCGCAAGCCGGCGATCATGACATGGGCAAAGTCCTGGCACACACCTTTGCGCATTTCGAAGGCTTCTGACGGCCGGGTTTCTACGTCTGTTGCCTCCGGCGCATATTCGAAATCGCGATGGATAGCGAGGCAGAGGGCCATGACGGCGGCAAAGACCGAGGGTGCGCTAGCTGTGACCTCACGGGCATAGTCCGTGATGGTGGTCGCTAGCGTGATGCGAGGCGACGCTGCAAGAAAATGCTGGGGGCTATTGGGCCCAAGGGACCAGAAGCGCCCAACTTCGTGTGCCATCTGATCGAGCGGTGGAGACAGGTCGGCGGCTGAGGGGGACTCGTCCACCCGGACGCGTGCGGTCAGGCGTATTTCAAGTTTGTCGTGCGGCTCCACCATGGTGATGGCCGTGACCGAATTGCCAAAGAAGTCGATGAAGCCCGTCTGCCGATTTGGCTTGGGCGAAAAGGAAAGGGAAAATGCCACCACGCGCTGCACGCCCGGAATGGTCGACGGGACGACGCGGATATGGTGGCGTCCGCCATGCACCGGCGCAGCGTAGTCATACTCCAGGGCGAGGCGGAGGTCATAGAGCATGGTTCACGCGAAATAGGTGGAGGCAATGAGGCTGGATAGCATGCCGATATCGCCGGCCAGTTTTTCCAGCCGCTCTGGTGTCATGTCGGCGGGATCAGCGATTATCAGTTCGGAATGAATCTGGAGAGCGGACTTTACAGTCGGCGCAAGCTGGCCGTTCTCGATACCGCCTGGCAGCCTTTCCAACTGATCGCGCACTTCATTGAGCTGGAAGAGCGCAGAGCGCGGGTTGAGGGGATCGAGGATAAGAAGATCGACGACGCTCTGTGTCCCGGCGCTGACCGAATAGCGACGACGATGCGACATGACGCTGTCACCGATCTCAAGAAGCATTTCCAGCGAACCATCTGGCGCATCTGAAGCCGATAGCCACCCGGTCACGCGGGCAATCTGCATGGCCCTTTCCAGGCGCCGACCGAGTTCAAGGAAACGCCAGCCAGCGAAGCGATACATGTTTTCATGGACCAGACCTGAAAATCCCGCCAGCTTACGTAAAAGCACGGTCATCGCCCGGCTGGCGTCGTCGCCCGGCTGGACCCGCGTTGCGAAACGCCTGGCAGACTTTTGCAGATCATTGAGTGCCAGCCAGCCGTCCGGAGAGAAGCGGTCGCGAACCTGGCTGGCGCTATGGACGGCGCTGTCAATCGAGGCGAGCAGGCCGCGCGGCATTGCCTCGGCGACATCGACATCGATGGTTTCCAGGAATGCGGCGCAATGGGTCAAGATTGGCAGGTCCGGCTTGGACAACTCGGCAAGGCGCGCGTTGTAAGCGCGCAGGATGCGCACCGTGGCCTCGCAGCGCTCTGCATAGCGGCCCAACCAGATGAGATTGTCGGCTGCCCGGCTCGGCAGACTACCTGGGACATTGCGGATGAGTTTCTCGTCGTCCCCCGGAAGGAGAGTGACCTGCTCCACCGGCTCGGA
>JAAZLP010000126.1 GCA_012799265.1 Phyllobacteriaceae bacterium
GTGATCTGCGCCGATGCCACCCCCAGTTTGCGGGGGTTGAACTGGGGGCAACCGCTGCTCTAGTCCTCCATGGGGGCAGTGGAGGACAAATGAAAAAGATCATTGCAGCGGTTCTCTGGGCCGCCGGTAGCCTAGCCGTATCAGCGCAGGGCCCCGATGACAAAGTCCCTATTCTTTACTGCTACGGCGAGGATGGCTGCGGGGGCTATTGGAGCCCCTTTACCTATCCGCAGCTCGACTGGCTGCTGGGGATGCTGGGCGTGCTCGAGGAAGCGGGGCCGGGGCGACCGGTCGTGTTCCTCAAGAACCGGTCCGATGAATTTACCCATTATGTCGATCTTCGGCGCAGTTTTACCGAGATCAACGAGCTCTTTGGCGGTAAGGGCGAGCCGGCCTTTTCGTCCTCATTCCCCGATTTCGCGCCCATCCAGCCGAAAGACGGCAGCTGGACGGTGACGACCGGCAATCCCGCAACGGAGGACTGCCCGCCGGGCGTGGCCGAGCAGGTGGCGGCAATGAATTTGGCCGAGAGCGGCACCGTCACCTTCACAGAGCCGTTCTCGGCGGCGCAGGCCCTGCCCTATCCCGATGTGCATTTCATCCCGACCCAGCCCGGTCACTACAAGGCCCTGCTGATCAGCTCCGAGCTCATGTCCGGGCGCTACGATTTCAGCATCGAAAGCGAGGAGGCGATGAACGGCACGCTGACAAATGTGGTGACCATACCGGGACAGACCACCTGCGTGGTCACCATGCCCGTTTCCTATCGTCGCGCCGGGGACTGATCGGCGCGCCGCCCCTTGCCGCCGATGCTGTGACGCGCTAGGCGCAGGGCTTCGACGGCGCGACAGGAGATGAGCATGCCCGATTTCGACGTGATCATCCTCGGCGCCGGGGCGGCCGGCATGATGGCTGGTATTGAAGCCGGCAAGCGGGGCCGCAAGGTGCTGGTGGTCGACCACGCCCGCGATCCGGGCGAAAAGATCCGCATTTCCGGCGGCGGACGCTGCAACTTCACCAATATCAACGCGACCCATGTGGCGGGACGCGAGCGCTTCCTGAGCAAGAACCCGCGCTTCGCGCTTTCGGCACTCTCCCGTTACACGCCCGACATGTTCATCGAGCGGGTGAAGAAGCAGGGCATTCCCTTCCACGAAAAGACGCTGGGGCAGCTCTTCTGCGATGGCCCGGCCACGCAGATCGTGACCATGCTGACCAATGACCTGCGCCAGGCGGGCGCGGCGATCTGGACCGGGCGGCAGGTGGGCTCGATCGAAAAGATCGATGATGGCTTTGACGTCATGATCGGCGATGGGCGCGTGACGGCGTCGAGCCTGGTGGTGGCGACCGGAGGCAAGTCGATCCCCAAAATGGGGGCGACGGGGCTGGCCTATGACATTGCGCGCCAGTTTGGCGTTGGCGTCACCGATACGCGGCCGGGCCTTGTGCCGCTGACCTTTGAGCCGGGGGCGCTGGAGCAGTTGAAACCGCTGGCGGGTGTCTCGACCAATGCGATGGTCAGCCACGGCAAGACAAAGTTCGAGGAAGCGCTTCTCTTTACCCATCGCGGGCTCTCGGGTCCGGCGATCCTGCAGATATCGTCCTATTGGCGCGAAGGCGACGCGATTTCAGTCGACCTGCTGCCAGGGCAGAACGCACTCGACGTCCTGCGCGAAGGCCGCAAGGCGACGCCGAAGCTGCATATCCAGACCGTGCTCTCCGAACATCTGCCCAAGCGTCTTGCGCAACTGGTCGGCGATATCATTGATATGCCGGGTATGATCGGGGACATGTCGGACAAGAAGCTCGCGGTTGCGGCGGAAGTCGTCAACAAATGGACGCTGAAGCCGGTGAGCTCGGAAGGCTATCGTACGGCGGAAGTGACGCTGGGCGGGATCGATACCAATGATCTTGACGCCAAGACGATGGAAGCCAGGAAAGTGCCGGGGCTCTATTTTGTCGGCGAGGCGGTGGACGTCACCGGCTGGCTTGGCGGCTATAATTTCCAGTGGGCCTGGGCCTCGGGCTATTCTGCCGGGCAGGCTGCCTAGAACTTCCAGCCCAGACGCAGGCCGACATTGGAGAGGCCGTCATTGGCGGCGCACCAGCCATTATTGGAGGTGTGCTCATAGGTCAGCGTAGCCGTGGCATTGTCGCCGATATTCATGCCGACGCCCCAGCGCTCATAAAAGTTGACCCGGCAACCGAAATTCTTGCGGCCTGGCGCAGCGCCGGTGAGTTCGCCATTATGGATGGCACCACCAAGCGAGGCTTCGAGGTAAAGGGGGGTGTCAAAAACCGGCAGCTGCCAGGTAAGGCTGGCATGGGCCATGCTGTCAGCACCCGCCAGATTGATGGTCGCGCCGACTTCGGGACGCGGCGAGCCGATCCAGTAGAAGGCGTCGATATTGGGCGAGGTGAACAGCACGTCAAAGCTGACGTCTTCGATCCGATCGACGCGCCATTCATTGACGAGGAAGGGCAATGCCGCGTGATGGACGTCATGCGCATTAAGGCCAATGCGGATTTCATCGACCACACCGGCAAGCGGGTGTGGCGTCAGAAGATCCTGCGCAACGACCGGCGCACAGCAGAGAACACTCGCCGTCGCGGCGATCAGAGCGGTATTTTTCACGTCAAACATCGTGGGGCCTTCTCACTGGCGCCATAAAACCCATGACAGCCAAGCAGAGTCAACTGTTTGTGCCGCAGGGGCGCCGGTTGCTGCCTCTGGAAATCCATCGTCAAGCACCGATATAAGGGGCTGACTTTAGGAGTTTCGAGATGGCCGCCCCTTTTGACCTGTCGCTTCAGGACCTTGCCCCCATTGCCGAGGGCACGTCGACGCCGGAGGCCATGGCCGAGACCGTGAAGCTGGCACAGGCAGCCGATGCACTGGGCTATACGCGGCTCTGGTATGCCGAGCATCACGGCATGCCCTCCATTGCCTCCTCGGTTCCAGAAATCCTGATCGGCAGCGCCGCGGCAGCGACCAAGGACATTCGCGTCGGCTCGGGCGGCGTCATGCTGCTCAACCACGCGCCTTTGCGTATTGCCGAAGCCTATCGCACGCTCGAGGCGCTGCATCCGGGGCGTATCGATCTCGGCATCGGGCGCGCACCGGGCGGCGATGGTTATGCCATGCGGGCGCTGCGCAGTGGCGGGGGCGAGGAATTTTCGCATTATCTCGCCGAACTCATGGCCTTTGACGAGGAAACCTTCCCCGCGGACCATCCCTTTTCGCGCGTGCCGGTTTCGCCCGGCGGCATCAGGCTGCCGCCCAAATGGCTGCTTGGCTCGTCTGGTGCGAGCGCCCAGGCCGCCGGGCAGATCGGTTTTGGCTATGCCTTTGCCGCCCATTTCAGCCACACGCCTGCTGCACCGGCCTTTGCCGCCTATCGTCAGGCCTTTGAGCCCTCGGAAGACTTCCCCGACCCTAAGACAATCCTTTGCCTTTCCGTGATCTGCGCGCCGACGGAAGAAGAAGCCAAATATCTGGGCATTTCGCAGGCCGTGAACTGGGCCCGCTTCGTCACCGGTGAGCAGCGCCAGCTGACCTCGCCGGAGAAGGCGATGGAGCACAAAATGACCCCTCAGCAGCAGCAGGTGATCGACCACCAGTCATCGCTATGGCTGGTGGGTGATGCCGAACAGATGGCTGAAACCATCACGCAGAAGGCAAAGGAAGCAGGAGCGGACGAAGTGATGATCACAACGACCATTCACTCCTACGAACTGCGTCGCCGTTCCTATGAACTGCTGGCCAAGACACTGGGAATAAGCAAAAACTGACGCGCCAAGTCGCTGTTAACGCGACGTTTTCTTCCTGGCCCTATCCTCACGGCATTTCTTGAGGATATTGGGCCATGAGTGCCGCAGCCTTTGTGCTGGCCATTAATCTGTTCATCGCAGCAATTTTCGCCACTTCGTTTGGGATCGTTGCTGCCTATCGGCGCTCGGCTATCGGAGCGCGTTGGCTCGCCTTCGGCTATAGCGCGGGCGTCGTTGACGTCCTGCTCGAATTTATTCTCCCGTTTCAGCAAGACCCGAGGCTCGTCAGCTTCGGGATTTTTGTATCCTTCCTCGTTGCCCTGACCTGCTGCGTCATCGGGCTGGCGCTGCATTTCAAGATAACACCACCCTGGGCTGCACTGGGCGCCGCCTTTGTCGCCTCAATGGTGCTCAATATCGCCATTCTGGACCTGACGCGGCAGGACCTGCTGCGGAACTTTCTCTACCAGGCACCCTATGCCGTGATTCAGGCCTTTGCGGTGGTGATGCTGTGGCGGATGGGAAGCCGGCGGTCTCTCGACATTGCGCTGACGGTCCTGCTGACGATTTCCTCGCTGCAGTTCCTGGCCAAGCCGTTTCTCGCGGTATGGCTGGGATCGGGCGACGGGCCGCAGGACTATATCGGCTCAACCTATGCTGCGATCTCCCAATCGCTGGCAGCCATGCTGCTGATCGCCAACGGCCTTTTGATGCTGCTGGTGATCATTCGCGACGTCATGGCAGAAATGACGGTGGCCTCGGAAACGGACGTTTTGTCCGGCCTGCTCAATCGGCGCGGATTCGAGGATCAGGCGGAAAAGGCCCTGGACGTCAGTGCACGCGCCGGTCGCCCCGCCGCCATTGTCGTAGCAGACCTCGACCAGTTCAAACATATCAATGACACCTATGGTCATGCGACCGGTGACCAGGTGATCACGGCCTTTGCCCGCATCCTCGAAAAATGCACCGGGGAGGAAGCGGTAATCGCCCGGCTGGGGGGCGAGGAATTCGTGGCGTTCCTGCCGGGGCTGGATCTGCTCTCCAGCAAATTGCAGGCGGAAACCATCCGCACGGCATTCAGCAATCTTTCAGCAGAGATAACCGGCCTCCCCTATGCGCCGACCGCTTCTTTCGGCGTCGCGCAGTTGTTGCCGGGGGAACGTCTTCCCGATCTGCTGCGGCGCGCGGATGCCGCGCTCTACCAGGCCAAGCAGGACGGAAGAAACCGCGTGCAGATGGCCGGGATCGCGCCGCACGGTCCGCGTCTGGCGACCGTCCGGCGCGAAGCCAGTTAGATCAGTTCATCGTTGCGCGGGGTACGAGCGAAAAATCCCCGCGATCATCTATCTTGAGCGCCAATTGCTGGCGATCAAGTTCGGCCAGCCAGGCATTCCAGGAACAGGGGCTCATTTCCGAATCCAGCTTGCCCTCCTCGGCACGCTCGAAACGCAGGCGCAGCTGCGCCCTTTCCTCGCCGAAGCGATTGCGGATACGGGCAATGGCCGGCA
Organism: Phyllobacteriaceae bacterium; assembly: GCA_012799265.1. Taxonomy (GTDB): domain Bacteria; phylum Pseudomonadota; class Alphaproteobacteria; order Rhizobiales; family Devosiaceae; genus Devosia. The sequence continues at coordinate 5,280 of JAAZLP010000126.1, forward strand.
TGCCCTTGCGGGCACTGACCCAGCTCTGAATGTCGCGATGCCGCGTCAGCATATGGGGGATTGTCGTCATGTGTGGCCTCCTCCTCACGTTCAGCCAACGAACCGCTCCTCCAGCGGTTCCCTGGTTCAGGCGTCACTTTCCATCCATTTGGTCACAAGTTTGAGACGCTCCATTTCCTCTGGTGAAAAATAGTAGAGCCGGTCTGGCGGGGTCTCGAGTGCATGCAGCCAGAGCGCCGGTTCGACCCCCGCTTCGGTCAAATGGCGGGTAATTTCGGCGGTCACGGCCTGAGCATCCGCCATGGCAACGCCCGCCACGCTGAGCGCGTCAACCGGCGTGGAAGTCAGAGCCGCCGCATAGATCTGGTGCACGCCGATGGCAGCCCCCTTCCCCGCAATGCGCTCACTGCCCGACGCGAAGATGAGCGGGCAGGACGAGGCGCATAGACGCCCATCGGGCACGCTGGTGGATATGCCTTTTTCCAGAATCAGCCGCCCGATCGCCAGGGCATCATCGACAGAGCCGCCGGGGGAATCCAGCAGCACGGTTGACACATATTCGCCCCGCGCCGCGATCTCGTCGGCAAAGCGGATGGCCGAGCCGGGATCGATCGTGCCGGTCAGCGAAAGCGTGCCGCCGGCGCCAAGCTCGATCACCAGGGGTTTGTCGAGAATGTCGGGGCTGGAGAGGATCGGCGGACGCGGATGGCCAGCGACATCAGGCGTTGTCGCCGGGGGCAGAATGGGCTGTGGCACAGCGCTGATGTCGGGTGGCGGCGCCGCCGCTTCGCGCTCGCGATAGTCGATATAGAGCACCCCGGCCGTCCCGGCGAGAAGCACATAAAAGGCAACGCGCAGGATGGCGCCATCCTCGATCCGGGCGAGCCGGGCAATGAGGGAGCGCAGGAAAGGCTGCTCATCGCTGGCGGCGCGGGCATTGGCCTCGGTTTTCATGCCGGACGCGGGCCTTCGCCGCGCTTGCGGGCGGTGACAATCGGGGTGACGGTGGCTTCGTCTGCCGTGGTCTCCGGCGTGGGCTGGTCAGGCTTTGGCTCGTTTTCCAGCTCCGCGATCTGCGGCGCGAGCGCGGCCGCAGCCTCGGCAGCGCCTTCGGCCTCCATGCGCTTATAGAGTGCCATGGCGCGGAGCATTTCGGCCGCGGTGATGGTCTCGGCTTCCTTGAGCGTTTCCGCCTCGCGCCGCATAGCGTCGTTGACCACCATGAGGGTGAGGACGAGCACCAGCGGCAGAAGATCAATGGAAATCGCGCCAGCCCATGAGGGGACGAAATCGCTCCAATAGCGGATGACGGCCTCGGCCGAGGAAAGCGGCACAAAGCGCCGCTGTTCAACGGCGGGCGTGGCGAGGATTTCATCGGCGGCGGCAGTGAGCGCCGTCGACTGGGCGGCAACCGAGGCGCGCACTGTTTCCATGACGCGATCCTGCCTGTTGGCGAGATCGGCCGACTGGCCATTGGCGACCGGGGCAATGAAGCCGGCGGAAAGGTCGGTGGCCGCGCGCTTGACCGAGGCGGCGACATCGGTCTGCTGCAGGGCAGCGATCAGCGCGGTGAGCTGGACCGCTTCGGCCTGGAAACTGTCCGAACGCGGGCCGACCTGACCGGGCGTGGAAACCAATTCGCGCATGGTGGCGAGACGCGCCGAACCCTGCTCGAAAAGCTCGGCCACATCGCTGCGCGAATTGGTGATGGTGGCGGCAAGCTGGTTCATCTGCGTGCTCATCTGGCTGAGCAATTGCACGACACTGCCGGCGCCGGTCGTGCCGGTCAGCGCACCGCTATCCCGCTCATCCTGCGCCAGGGCCGCAAAACGGGCGGCGGCGCGCTCGACGTCGGGCAGAAGGCTCTGCGTGGCGAGCGCCTTGGCATGGGCATTGTCGAGATCTTCGGCATAGCCCTGAAGCGTCACGGCCATATGCTGTTCCAGCGCCGCTGAACCGGCCAGCGCGGCGGCATTGAGCCAGGAACTCATGGCGATGATCATGGCGCAGCCGACGGCCATGGTGACAAAGAGGCCAATGCGCTGCACGCCGCTGATCACCAGCGGCACAAAGCGCATCATATAGGTCCAGAAGGCATAGATCGCGACCGAGACGGCGACCGAATAGATGATGGCGGCAAAAAAGACGAAGCCCGCGGAGCCATCGAGCAGGTCGCGCACGCCGAGATAGGTATAGACCCCTGAGGCCAGAGCCAGCACCGCCAGCGCAAACCGGCTCATCGTTTCAACGCCGCGCACGGTTTCGTGGAGGCGGAAGGCGTTCGGCTTGAGTTGCATGCGCTGGTCCCCTGGGCGCACCCCTGTAGGCGCTTAACGGGAGGTTAACACAGCCATCACGACAACAAATGGGCAGATCGCGCCAGAGTTAATGCCGGGCCGATGATTTCTTTGTGAGCCCCGACGACTTTGGCGGCGCGGGCGGATGGGACTATAAGAACGGCGCAACCTGGAGATCAGCATGACCGACCGCGTCCTTCTCACCGGCATTTCCGGCTTTCTCGGCGGCCATGTCGCGCTGGCTCTGCTCAAGGCCGGCTACGAGGTGCGCGGCAGCGTGCGCGATCTCAAAAAGGCCGAGAAAGTACGCGAGACGCTGGCCCGGGCGGGATCGGATATTTCGCGGCTCGAATTTGTGGCGCTTGATCTCACCAGCGACGCCGGCTGGGACGAAGCGATGGAGGGCGTGCGCTATCTCCAGCATACGGCCTCGCCCTTTGTGCTGACCATGCCGGAAGACAAGAGTGAACTAGTCGGCCCGGCGGTGGCGGGGACGGAACGGGCGCTCAACGCGGCGCTGAAGGCTGGCGTCGAGCGGGTGGTCCTCACCTCCTCCATGGCGGCGATCGCCTATGGCCATGACAAGACCCGCACGGCGCCCTTTACCGCCGACGAATGGAGCCAGATCGAAGCGCGGCCGCAAAACGCCTATATTGAATCCAAAACCCGCGCCGAGCGTCGCGCCTGGGAAATCATGGACGCGGCCGGGCGACACGATGATCTGGCGGTGATCAATCCCAGCGTCATCCTCGGGCCATTGCTCGACGAGGATGAGGGCACGTCGGCCGTGCTTATCAAGCGGCTGATGAACGGCTCCATCCCCGCCGCGCCGCGCATTCCCATCACCTGCGTCGACGTCCGCGATGTCGCCCAAGCCCATCTTCTGGCCATGACCAAGCCGGAGGCAAGCGGCAGACGCTTCCCCATGGGCGAGAGCGCGCTGCATTTCATCGACGCGGCAAAGCTCCTCCGCGAGCACTATCCCAAGCACCGCATCCCGCGCTTTGAAATCCCGGACTGGCTGGTGCGCCTCTATGGGCTTTTCGACCGCGACGTGCGCGACAATGTCGGCGAGCTTGGATATGCCAAACGCCTCGATTCCAGCGCCGCCATCGCCCTATTGGGCCATGATCTTATCCCCAGCCGCGACGCCATCCTCGCCACGGCGGAGAGTTTGGTGCGCTATAAAATCGTCTGACGCCCGTCTCGAATTTTGGCGACGCGCCCCCTTGCCCGACGAAGTCCTTGTGACAATATCTTACCCGGTGCGGGGCTGTAGCTCAGTTGGGAGAGCGCGTCGTTCGCAATGACGAGGTCAGCGGTTCGATCCCGCTCAGCTCCACCATTTTTCCTTTTCTCATCCCTGCTTACCTCTTGATCCGGGTTCGCGCCGCTCCCATCTCGGAGAGCAGCGGAGGCTTTCCGCAATCGCTTGTTTCTGACAAACGGAGGAAGTGATGGGGCAACGACCCTTCAAGAAGCCGGTTTACCTCAAGCTCAACGCGACGGGGAATTATCAGGCACGCAGCGCCTGGGAAGCGCTGGAATATCTCGACCTCTATTGGCCCGGCGAACGCACGCCGCATTACCGCACGGCGGTGCGCCTGTGCCAGGAAGCCGTCGATGGCAATATTGACGCCGAAGTGGCGCGACGCGCCGTGATGGATGCCGCCCAGCGCGCGGGTCTGCTCGAAAAGAACTGGATGCCCCTGCCCGATGGCGGACGCTCGGTCTACCGCGCCATCCGCCAGGACCCGCCACCGATCGCCGCCTGACAATGCGCCCGCCGTTCCGGCGGGCTTTTGCTTTAGGCCGTCGGCGTTCCCATCCGCCCCGCTGCGCGATCAAAGCCCTGGGCGATAGCCACTTTCATGGCTTCGCGGGCGGTGTCGGGGTCGCGGTCGCGGATGGCGCGGGCGATGGCGCCGTGGACGGAGACGGTTTGCTCCAGCGCTTCGGGCTCGTTGACCGGAGAGGAAATGGTGAAGGCGGCGGTAAGCGCCATTTCGACCAGCGCGCTGATCGAGGCCATGAAGGGATTGCCGGAGGCTTCGGCGACGGCGCGGTGGAATTCGAGGTCGTAGCGGGCAAAGTCGGCCGGGGTTTCGGCCGAGGCCATTTTCTCGACCCAATCCAGCATGGCGGCGGCTGCTTCATCGGTGCGGCGTTCGGCTGCAAGGGCCGCGGCCTCGATCTCGATGCCAATGCGCACTTCGGCAAGGCTTCCGAGGAAGGTGACATCAGGGCCGAGCTCGAAATGCCAGGAGAGCACATCGGCGTCGAAAAGGTTCCAGCGATTGCGCGGCAGGACGCGGGTGCCGATGCGGGCACGCGCTTCGATCATGCCCTTGGCGGCGAGGGTCTTCAGCGCTTCGCGGAGGACCGTGCGCGAGACGCCGAAGCGATCCAGCAATTCGCTATCGGGCGGCAGGATGGCGCCCTCGGCATATTGACCCGAGACGATGGCGAGCCCCAGCTCCCAGAGCACGTCGGAATGCAGGTTGCGGGCCAGGTTTCGCCCAGAAAGCGAGGCAATGAGGTCACCAGAATGTCGTGCCCGGCCGCCGGACTTATCCATGAATACCTGCTCTTCTCAAAAGGTCGATCGACCTAACCACAGCCCCAATAGTATGACAATAAGGCACACTGGACAGCGGACCATTGGCCGCGCCATGGTGCCCGCTCCATATTTGACAGAGGATTTTCTGGCCATGACCACCGCCGCACAAATCGACACAGTTCTGGCGAAAGTGGATCAGGGACTGGACCAAAGCCTTGAGCGCCTTTTCGAGCTTTTGCGCATCAAGTCGATCTCGACCGATCCGGCTTTTGCCGAAGAATGCCAGAAGGCCGCCAAATGGCTGGCGGACGAGCTCAATGGTCTGGGTTTTGAGGCTTCGGCACGACCGACCCCCGGTCATCCCGTGGTCGTCGCACATGGCCACGAGCAGGACGGCCCGCATGTGCTGTTCTACGCCCATTATGACGTGCAGCCGGTCGATCCGCTCAATCTTTGGCATACCGACCCGTTCAATCCGCAGATTGTCGAGCGCGACGGACGCAAGATGATCGTGGCGCGCGGTGCCTCGGACGACAAGGGCCAGATGCTGACCTTTATCGAAGCCTGCCGCGCCTGGAAGGAAGCCACCGGTTCGCTGCCGATCCGCGTCTCCATGATGCTGGAAGGCGAGGAAGAAAGCGGCGGCAAGAACCTGCCGCCCTTCATGCGCGACAATGCCGATGAGCTGAAGGCGGACATTGCGCTGGTCTGCGACACCGACATGTGGGACCGCACGACGCCGTCGATCACCACCATGCTGCGCGGGCTTGTGGCCGAGGAAATCGAAATCACCGCCGCCGACAAGGACCTGCATTCGGGCATGTTCGGCAATGCGGCACGCAACCCCAATCAGCTGCTCGCCGAGATCATCGCGAGCCTGCGCGCCCCCGACGGCTCCGTCACGCTGCCCGGCTTTTACGACGACGTTGCCGAGATCAGCGACGAGATCAAGGCGCAGTGGCAGGGTCTGGGCTTTGACGAAAAGGCCTTCCTGGGTGGTGTCGATCTTTCGGTGTCGGCCGGCGAACAGAACCGCTCCGTGCTTGAACAGCTCTGGGCGCGCCCGACCTGCGAAATAAACGGCCTGATGGGCGGCTATACCGGCGATGGCTTCAAGACCGTGATCCCGGCCAAGGCCAGCGCAAAAATCTCGTTCCGCCTCGTCTCGGGCCAGAACCCGGAGAAAATCCGTGCCGCCTTCCGCGCCCATGTCGAAAGCATGCTGCCGGCGGACTGCACGGTCAAATTCACCGCCCATGGCGGCTCCCCGGCCATCACGGTCCCGGCGGATGGACAGTTCCTGCGTCAGGCACTGGCGGGGCTCTCGGATGAATGGGGCAAGCAGGCGGCCATTACCGGCTCGGGCGGCTCGATCCCGGTGGCAGGTGATTTCAAGCACATTCTGGGGCTCGATACGCTGCTGATCGGCTTTGCCCAGATCGACGACCAGATTCACTCGCCCAACGAGAAATATGATCTCGAAAGCTACCACCGCGGGATCAGGTCCTGGGTGCGGGTGTTGGGTGCGCTGGCCGCTCAGTAAGGGCAGCCCCCCACCCGGCCTCCCCCGGTTACGGGGGAGGGGCGATCTGGGCTCTCACCAGGTTTGCCACAAAGACGATAGGCGCTCCCCCAGTCTTGGGGAGCTTAGGTGGGGGCACTTGGCGCCGGTTTTTGCCATGCCACGTCATCAGCCAGTTCCGCTCGAAATTCGCCTGTTTGCTCGTCGAGCTCAAGCAGCCGCATCACCATACGAGGCTGAGGCGCGCAGGTCGCAATTTCACGCGGTTGAGCGTTCGTGTCCTTGGCAACGGTGATGACGACCCGGAAGAGTCCATCGCAATGGTCCCGCACCCAGATCAGGTTTTCTAAACGCTCGCGATTACCAGGCCTGCCAGACCAGAGCTCTGTCTTGTTGCCAAAACTACTTTAGGAAACAGGATGGGTGGAATAGTCGAACTCGTCCCGCCACAAGGTCAGCACGACTAAATTGTTGTCCGGCGATCGCGCAGACCAACTCCACCGCGAATTAGCGCCGGACGCTCCGAAATAGGCAAATGCCGAAGCGAGCGTCCACTTGACTGGCACAATACCACCCCCCCAAAGGCCCCGGAAAACAGTCTTCACGCAAAACGTCGCCAAGTAAATCACTAGAAACGCCGTATCAATGCTTGCCTCCCAGGCAGCCAAACGCTGGAACGTGCAGGGCACCGACACTCCATCGTGCCGGTAGGTGGGGCCGGGGTCTGTACGCGGCCCCTTCGACGGGGTGACAATCTGTGGCTGTGGAGCTGCTTAGCGCAGGACCAGCGCGATGATGGCGAGCACCGCGGGAACGGTCTGGATGAAGAGGATCTTTCGCCCGACCGTTGCCGCGCCATAGAGGCCGGCGACGGCGACGCAGGCGAGGAAGAAGAGCTGGATCTGCCAGCCAATCGCCGGGTCAGGATGGACAATGCCCCAGATGAGTCCGGCGGCCAGGAACCCGTTATAGAGCCCCTGATTGGCCGCCAGCACCTTGGTCTGGGCAGAAAACTCGGCGCTCATGCCGAAGGCCTTGCGACCGCGCGGGCTGTCCCACCACACCATTTCGAGCAAAGCGATATAGAGGTGGATGAGCGCCACAAGGGCAGTCAGCACCAGCGCGATGATGGCCATGTCAGGCCCCGATGGCGACGTCGAGGGCCAGCTCGACCATGTCGCGGAGCGAGGACTGGCGCTCGTCCGAGCTCAGCTCCTCATGGGTGATGAGGCAGTCTGTCATGGTGCAGATGGCGAGCGCCTTGACGCCGAAGCGGGCCGCCAGCGTGTAAAGCGCCGCCGCTTCCATTTCGACGCCGATGACACCGTGATCGGGCAGCTTGTCGTAACCCTCAAAGCCATTGGCGTGATAGAAAATGTCCGAAGACAGCATGTTGCCGGCGTGGAACTTGAGCCCGCGCGCATCGGCCTTGTTGGCGGCGTCGCGCAGAAGGCCGAAATCGGCGATGGGCGCATAATTGTACGGCCCGAACCGGCCCTTGACGATGGACGAGTCCGTCGAGGCGCCCTGCGCGAGGATGATGTCGCGCACTTTCACCTTGGTATTGAGGCCACCGCACGTGCCCACGCGGATCAGTGACTTGACGCCGTAGACGTTGATTAGCTCATGCACATAGATCGAGAGCGACGGCTGGCCCATGCCGGAGGCCTGAACCGAAACCGGCTTGCCCTTCCAGGTGCCGGTATAGCCCAGGCAGTTGCGCACCGAATTGACCTGGCGCGGTGCGTCGAAAAAGGTCTCAGCGATCCATTTGGCGCGCAGGGGATCACCCGGCAGCAGCACGGCTTCAGCGTAATCACCGGGCTTGGCGTGATTGTGCGGCGTGGACATGGCGGACCCTTTCTGGTGTTTGATTGAAACGATCATTGCCACCGGGCATTCCCGGTGACAATCCCGCGCAGGGGATCACTTGACGCGGGGGCTCATGGGGGCCATCTACGCAGTCGCTGCGCAAGGAGGCAGACAAGATGGTCGCAAAGATCTTTATTGATGGCGAAGCTGGTACAACGGGTCTGCAGATCCGCGAGCGCCTGGCCGGTCGCCGCGACATCGAAGTCATCTCCATTGCGCAAGAAAAGCGCAAGGATCAGGACGAGCGCAAGCGCCTGCTCAACGATGCCGATATCGCCATTCTCTGCCTGCCCGACGAGGCGGCCAAGGAAAGCGTGCGGCTGATCGAAAACGACACGACCCGCGTGATCGACGCTTCGACGGCGCACCGCATTGCCGAAGACTGGGCCTATGGCTTTGCCGAAATGGATGTGGGGCAGACCGAAGAGATCGCCAAGGCGCGCTATGTCGCCAATCCCGGCTGCTGGCCGCAGGGCCTGATCGCGGGCCTGCGCCCGCTGGTCGAGGCACGGATCGTGCCGGGCGATTATCCCGTCATCTATCACGGCATTTCCGGCTATTCCGGCGGCGGCCGCCAGATGATCGAGGATTATGAAGCCGCTGGCGCGACGGCGAGCCAGTTCGCGCCCTATGGCCTGACCTTTACCCACAAGCACCTGCCCGAGATGAGCCAATATGCCCATCTCAACCGCGCGCCTCTGTTCCAGCCCGTCGTGGGCAATTTTGCGCAGGGCATGCTGACCTCGATCCCGCTGCATCTCGACATGGTTGCCGATATTCCGAGCGGCAAGCGCATCCATGAAGTGCTGGCCGACCATTTTGCGGCCATCCCGAACAGCTTTGTGAAGGTCGCGCCCTTTGATCCGAGCCTTGGCAAGACTGCCGCGCTCGATCCTCAGGTGCACAATGGCACCAATACGCTGACGCTTTTTGTCTTTGCCAATGACCAGACCAATCAGGCGGTGATTTCCGCGGTCTATGACAATCTGGGCAAGGGCGCCTCGGGCGCCGCCGTGCAGAACCTCAACATCATGCTCGGTGTTGATCCGCGCGAGAGCCTTGAGGGGTAAGGGGCCACACCCGGCCTCCCCATGATAGGGAGGGGTCCATCGGGGCTTTCCCCACTCACCGTTCCGCCCTCGGACTTGATCCGAGGGCCAGTCATGGTCCGGCGCAAGCTGAGAGTGGTCCTCGGGTCGAGCCCGAGGACGGCACGGTGGTGGAACAGGGATTGGTGGTGGAACACGGCACCGTGGCGAAACACGGATTGGTGGTCAAAAAAGCGTTTGCGCGCGTTCAATGCGGCTCAAGAGTACCAACCGTACGCTTCGGTACGGTTTGGCCTTGACCAAAACCCCGCTTCGCGCGATGACGCAGATAACAGCGAGGTCCCAAAACTCATGGAAAAATTCACCACATTGACCGGTGTCGCGGCGCCCCTGCCGATCATCAATATCGACACCGATATGATCATTCCCAAGCAGTACCTGAAGACCATCAAGCGCACCGGCCTCGGCGTCGCGCTCTTCAGCGAAATGCGCTACAATGAAGACGGCTCGGAAAACCCCGAATTCGTCCTCAACAAGCCTGCTTATCGGCAAGCCAAGATCATCATCGCCGGCGACAACTTTGGTTGCGGCTCCAGCCGTGAGCACGCGCCATGGGCACTGGCCGATTTCGGCGTCCGCTGCGTAATCTCCACCAGCTTTGCCGACATTTTCTACAATAACTGCTTCAAGAACGGCATCCTGCCGCTGGTTGTCAGCCCGGAACAGCTCAAGCTCCTGCTTGATGACGCCGAGCGCGGCTCGAACGCGACGCTGACCATCGATCTAGAAGCCCAGACCATCAAAGGTCCGGATGGCGGCACGCTGTCCTTTGATATCGACCCGGCCCGCAAGCAGATCCTGCTCGAAGGCCTCGACGATATCGCGGGGACCCTGAAGTCCGACCCGGCCATCAGCTCGTTTGAGGGCAAGATGGCGGCGGACCGCCCCTGGCTCTAAGCCCATGGCCCAGATCGTCCTCGAGAATGAGCCGGAAGCGGAAACGCGGGCCGCTATTCTCGAGGGACTGATCGCCCACAATGCCGCCGGCACGGGGGGGGAATATGCCCTCCCCCGGCCCATCTCCCTGTCGGTGCGCGATGAGACGACCGGCAAGGCCCTTGGCGGGCTCACGGCCCGCATCTCCTATTCCCGCATGTTCATCGAGCTGCTCTATATTCCGCCAGAGCAGCGCGGGACCGGCATTGGCCGGCAGCTGATGGAAAAGGCCGAGGATGTGGCGCGGGAGGCCGGATGCATTGGTATCTGGATCGACACCTTTTCGTTTCAGGCGCCGGAATTTTATCGCAAGCTCGGCTATGTCGAGTTCGGCGTGCTGAACGATTATCCGCCGGGCCATTCCCGGCATTTCCTTCACAAAACCCTGTCCTGAGGCATCATGGTTCAGCGCGTCTCCACCGGCTCTCCTTTCGAAGCTACCTTTGGTTATTCCCGCGCTGTGCGCCACGAAGACACCGTCTATGTCTCCGGCACCACCGGTTATGACTATGCGACCATGACCATGCCCGAGAGCGTCGGCGAGCAGGCGCGGAATGCGCTGGCGACCATCGACAAGGCGCTGAAGGAAGCCGGCTCGTCGCTCGAGGACACGGTGCGCGTGGTCTATTATGTCGGCGACCGTTCGCTGGTCGATGAGGTTGTTGCCGCGGTCGGTCCGGTTTTCAAGGATATCCGCCCGGCCGCTTCCATGCTCATCGTGCAGATGATCGAGGAAGGCATGAAGATCGAGATCGAAGTCACCGCCCGTATCGGCGCGGCGACCAGCCACAGCTGATTGATCCGTCCGGCGATGCACATGCAGCAGATCGCCATCGCCCTGCATGCAGCGCTCCTGATCGGGGCGCTGTTTTTTGTCGTGCCGACGCTGACGCAATGGGACAGTCGGGCCGGGTTCCTGTTTTCGCTGACCTTTTACTGGCTTTTCTTCTGCCTGCCGGTGATCGGCTGGCACGCCCTAGCGGGCAATGACGGAAGGCTCTTTTCGGAAAAACTGCCCTGGCGGGACTGGTGGATCATTCCGCTGCTGCTGGTTCAGGTGCTGCTCGTCGCGCTCATCACCTTTGTACCCAACACATCCATGCTGACTCA
>JAAZLP010000127.1 GCA_012799265.1 Phyllobacteriaceae bacterium
CCTGAGGCTGACATGCGATCGCTCCTGACTTCGTTGGAAGCATCCGTCTTGGGGGCCAAGAAGGTCCAAGCGGCTCTGCAGGCCGATATTCGTACACAAGTTCGGATTCCTGGGTGACGAGTTCCGGACCATTGAACTGGCGCGCTGATCGTCGGCACCGAGCATTTGTATTTGTGCTGTTTATTGATCTGTACTAACTCAGACTTGATCTGACAGAGGTTGTCTCATCAAGTCTTGGACCTAAGAACGTCCGCTTTCGGCCATTAGCGGCCAGTCGTCAGATCACCCAAAACTGTTGTTATCTGTATCCGGAACAACGTGCCAGCTGCTAAATCACCTTGGCCCTGTCTGCGCAATCACAGATGCCAGCGCAAGAATCCCCTGCTGAATTTGCTCGACTGTCAGGCTCGCGTAGCCGAGGATAAAGCCGGCTGCCCATGGACTAGTGCGTGATTGTAGATCTGCAAAAAGAGGCGTCACCGGGTAGATGCCGACGCCACTGCTGCGGGCAGAGGCCACCAGTGCAGCCTCGTCCCGCGAAGTCATGGATGGTAACCAGAGGACGATGTGCAATCCAGCCGCCGCACCGCTGACATGGGCCTCCTTGGGCAGATGATGCGCTATCGCATCCAGCAAGGCCGCACGGCGCCGTTCGTTTTCCCGACGCATACGTCGTATGTGACGCTCGTAGATCCCGCCTTCTATCAGCGCCGCCAGTGCGCGTTGCTCCAGTACAGGTGCATGGCGGTCGTTCAGTCGCTTGGCCTGCCGAAATATCGGTACGAGCTCAGGTGGCAGCACCAAGTAGCCGAGCCGCAATTGCGGTGAAAGAGCCTTGGAAAACGTACCGATGTAGATTACTCGGCCGTCAGGGTCGACCGACTGTAGCGCATCTATCGGGCGCTGGCCGTAGCGGAATTCGCCGTCATAGTCATCCTCAATGATCCAGGCGCCGTGACGCTGAGCCCATTGCAGTAATGCCAATCGCCGCCCGATGGGTAATATGCCCCCGAGGGGAAACTGGTGTGACGGCGTGACATATGCCAGGCGTACGTTACGCTCTGGAAGCTCCGCAGTATCCAAGCCCTCGCTGTCGACTGGTACTGCCAAGCATTCTGCACCTGTCGCTTCAAAGCAGCGACGTGCGATTAGGTAGCCGGGATCTTCAAAGACAAAGGCATCTCCGGCATCCAGCAGCAGTCTCGCGCACAAGTCGATGGCCTGCTGCGACCCGTGCACCACGACGATCTGCTCGGCCTTACAGATCAATCCCCGGGCGCGACGCAGGTAGCCCTGGAGAGCATGCCGTAAGGATTCGTCGCCTTCGGGCGGGGCATAGTACAGACTCGCCTGCTGCCGCATCAATTCGGCTTGGTAGGCTCGCCTCCAAGCTAGACGTGGGAAGTCACGAGCGGCCACCGCTCCATAGAGGAAGTCGAAGCGGACAGGTGCGGCGTGTGGCAGCGCGGGCATGCCGATTCCCATTAGTCGGCGTGCGAACTCGGACAGCACCGGAGCAGTCTGGCCACATCCGCTTGGAGGCGTGGAGCGCGCACTCGGCGTCGCGAGAGGGCTGGCAATCCGGGAGGTGCGTCCTATGGACGTGACAAGATAGCCTTCGGCCGCCAACTGTTCGTAGGCGGCAGTCACGGTGGTCCTCGAAACTCCCAGCTCGGCCGCAAGGGCTCGCGTCGAGGGTGCGCGGGCGCCTGGCGCCAGCGTCCCGTCGGCGATCTGAGCACGCAGAAGTTCGTAGATGCGTCGTCCTGCACCTAAAGCACCGGTCTTTCGTTTAGCCGACTCTTGCAACTGGACCATTAAAAATCTTCGAAACTGGATCTTCTAATTGTACCGGTCATATGCGACAGTAGTGGCTGTCCCTCAGATTTCACTCGACTGCCAGCGATGTACATTCCTGCCCATTTTGCCGAAACACGCCCCGAGGAGCTTGCCCGCATTATCCGGGAGAATCCCCTAGGTATTCTTGTCACGCATGGCGACGCCGGGCTGGACGCCGATCACATCCCTTTCGAGTACGATGCCGACGTAGGCACTCACGGAGTGCTAACGGGCCACGTGGCCCGTGCCAACCCCCTCTGGCAGCGCAGCCCTACGGGCACCTCTGTCATGGTCGTGTTTCGCGGTGCTCAGGCCTATGTCTCGCCCAACTGGTACCCGAGCAAGCACGAGACGCACCGCCACGTGCCGACCTGGAACTACGAGGTGGTGCACGCGCAGGGAACCATCACCATATATGACGACGAACGCTTCGCTCGCCGCATCGTCGCGCGCCTGACACGCCGTCATGAGGCGGCCGAAGCGCGGCCTTGGAAGATGGGGGACTCCGCGCCCGATTTCATCAACGAACAACTGCGGCACATTGTCGGCATCGAGATCACCATCACATCACTTACAGGCAAGGTTAAGCTCGGCCAGAACAGGGAGCCACGTGATCGACTGGGCGCCGCCGACAATCTCGAAGAGCGGGGACACGACACCATTGCGCTGGCCATGCGCAAGGCCGGCTGAAGACCAGCCGGCCAAGTTGACCACTAATGCTGAACCATGTACACAGCCACCTTTACATTTGAGAAACGCGAATTCGACGACGAATTTCATGCCATTGACAATGAAATTGCTCGAATTGCGAAATCCATCCCCGGTTACCTAGGTGAAGAAGGCTGGACGAATACTCCCACTGGGCTCGTCTCCACTGTGTACTACTGGGAGACTTTGGATGCACTCGAAGCCCTCATAAAACATCCTTTGCACGTTGTGGCGAAGCAGCGCCAAGCGCAGTGGCTCAATGGCTACCAGGTCGTAATCGCTGAGGTGCTCTGTTCCTATGGCGACGGTCGCATCGCGCACCCGCTGGCAGGTGCGACGCTGCCAGCTAAAAGACGACCTTTTCGCAGCTGTTGATATCTGCGGCCGGTAGCGGTCGGGCAATGCAAAACCTCACCCGTAGAGAAAGCTTCACAACATGTTGTTTATACCGTTTCTCATCGCCGCCGTCGCACTTGCCGTTACCCC
>JAAZLP010000128.1 GCA_012799265.1 Phyllobacteriaceae bacterium
AACCTCGAAGGCTGCCCGGATCGCCGCGTAGCGTAGCGACATCAGGCGGCGACCAGATCAAGCGCAGAAATTTCCACTTTCGGCAGGCCGTTGGCTTCGAGGCTCCACCGAGTGACCTCGGCGGTGACGGCCGCCTCTTCGTCGGCGGTGACCAGCACGACGCGGCCGCCAAGCTCGGCAAAGGCGGCAAGGCTTGAGTTCCGGCCGACCTTGCCGGTCAGGACGACAACAACCTCGTAGATGTCGCGGAGGGCTTCCGCCAGAGTCAGCGGACAGCTCGAGGTCAGGTCGATGGCAGAGCCCCTGCCCCAGGTCACTTCGGCAAAGCTGTTGTCAGCCGACTTCTGGACGACATCGCCAAAGCTAGCCTGGCCAGTGGAGAGATCCGTGATGCCCGGATTGTCGGTGCGCTCACCGGTGCCCGCATCAATGAGGGCGACGCTCAGCCCCTTGGCCAGAGCATCGGCGCAGAGCTCCTCGGCAAAGGCACGACCGGCAAGGTCATTACCATGATCAGCCAGAAGCAGGAGATGGGTGCGGCCGAGAATGAGATCAGAGACAAGATCGGTGTAGCGCAGGAGGCGCTGCGGACGCTCTGGCATGGCAGCAGCGATCGGCGCGATCGGTTCCGGTTCAAATTCCGGTACAATTTCCGGCTCAGGCGCAAGGTCTTCCTGCTCATCGTCGAAACGGACAGGCGCGGGAGCTGGCTGGCTCATAAGCGAGCGGATGAAAGCACGCGCCGCGTCATGGTCCGGCTCGACAGTAGCGGCGTTGGCCGCGACGATCGGTGCAGGCTCGTCCACCGGTGCCGGAGCCGGTTCGATGACGGGCTCTGGCATAACCTCCTGCACGACGGGCGTGTCTTCCGCCTCCGGTTCGGTTGCGACGACTTCCTCTTCCCAGGTCTGATCCGGCTCCAGTTCGGACTCATCGAAGGGCATGGTTTCGAGCGCATCCTGCGGCAGCGGCGCGGGCTGACGCAGCGGGGCCAGCGCCCGTCCGGACATCAGCTCTCCGAAGGCAGCAGCACCGAGCTGGATCGCGACCGAAGCGAGGCCCACGGCCAGCATGATCATTGTGGTCTTGGGAGACGACGGATTAACGGCCGGAGCCGCGACCGAGATCACGCGGACGTCAGGCAATTCGGATTCCGTACCGACGCGCGATGAGGCTTCGGTGTAGCGGAGCAGATAAGCTTCCAGCAGGTCACGCTGCGCCTTGGCCTCGCGCTGGAGGCTATCGAGGGTAACCGTATCGCGGGTTGCAGTCGAAGCGCTGGCCTTGGCGCGCGCCAGATCGGCCTGCAGAGAGGCCTCAAGGGATTCCTCGATCTGCGCTTCAGCTTCGAGCGCAGAAGCGACGCGGCGACCTTCGACGCTGATCTGATTATTGATCTCGCCGATCTGCGCATTGAGGGCGCGGATAGTGGGATGATTGGACAAGAGGGTTGCCGAGCGCTGGGCCAGTTCGCCCTGGAGCCGCGCCTTTTCCTGGCTGAGCTGCTGGATGGCCGGCGTGTCACGCACACCTGCAACACCCTCGATCGGCTGGTTGCGCTCCAGGAGGCCGCGGATGAGGGCAGCGCGGGACTCGGCTGCGTTCTTGCGTTCCTGGGCGGCAGAAATCTGTGCATTGATGGTGGACAATTGCTGGTCGACCAGGCCGCCACTGCCCTGCCCGACGACGAGCAGATCGTTGTCGACGCGGAAATTGGCGACCTTGGACTCGGCCACCTGCACGGCCACACGCAGGCGCGCAATTTCGTCGCCCAGCCAGGTGGAAGCATTAGCCGTATCGGACAGGGAAAGTTCAGCGCGGCGGGAAACGTGGGCAGCTGCGACAGCGTTGGCGATGTCGGCGGCAAGCTGCGGATCTTCTGAACTAACCGAGACGGAAATGACGGCAGATTCACCTTCCGGGCTCACCGAAAGCCGACCATGCAGATTGTTCAGCACCGTCTCGTCAATGCTGTTCGGTGTCGAGGTGCCGCGCGACAGCAATTGAGTGACCATCGCAAAGGGCGAAGGACTGCTATCAGCCCCATTGAATTCGGCGACAGAACGCAGACCCAGCTGATCGATGACCTTGAGCAGCGTATCCCGCGACTTGAGCAACTCGATCTGGCTTGAAATCACACCCGGACCGGTCGGAGGGGATTGCGGCGCCTGCTCACCCGAGGCACGGACATAGGGATTTGAGCGCGATTCAACCAGGATCGACGAGGAGGATTCATAGAGCCGAGGCTGAAACATCAGCACGACGAAGGTGATGACCAGCAGCCCAAGCGTGACCAGCGCAATGCGCGGAAGCTTCCGAACAATGGCACCCATCAGGGCCCCAAGGTCGATCCGCATATCCTCGACTGGAGACACATAAGACATCGGCGATTCCT
>JAAZLP010000129.1 GCA_012799265.1 Phyllobacteriaceae bacterium
GTCTTGACGCGCGGGATATCCGCAGCGGGCAGGTCGACCTTGTTGAGGACCGGTACGATCTCGTGATTGGCTTCGAGCGCGTGATAGACATTGGCCAGCGTCTGCGCTTCGACACCCTGCGACGCGTCCACCACCAGCAACGAGCCTTCAACCGCTGACATCGAGCGGCTGACCTCATAGGCAAAGTCGACGTGTCCGGGCGTGTCGATGAGGTTGAGAATATAGGTCTCACCGTCGTTTGCCTTATAGGATAGCCGGACGGTCTGGGCCTTGATGGTGATCCCGCGCTCGCGCTCGATCTCCATATTGTCGAGCACCTGCTCTTTCATCTCGCGCTGTTCGAGCCCGCCCGTCGCCTGGATCAGGCGATCGGCCAGTGTGGACTTGCCATGGTCGATATGGGCGACGATGGAGAAATTGCGGATATGGGAGAGCGGCGTTGTCATGCCGCGCTGATAGCAGAAGCTGATGAGCCGAGAAAGATGGTTTAACGCAGGTTAACCGGGCTTTCGCGGCAACGCGAGCGGTGCCCGACGCGTTATGGGGCGATGAAAATCGTTCTCTCGTCCATCGCGATCTGTCTTCTGGCGCTCAGTCCCGTCGCTGCGCAGGATTTTCTGGCTCCTTTGCAGGAGCTGGTTGACGACCTCGTTCCCAAGCCGACGACCCCTGAAAAGGCGCCGCAGCCGACGCCGCCCTCCGAGAAGCCGCAGCTATCGAATGACGATCCACCGCCCTTGCCGCGGCCCCGGCCGGATGATCTTGGCGAGACGGAGGCAGCCGAGCCGGCTGAAGAAAGGCCGGCACCCGACTTTGAAAGCGAAGCTGGCGCAGCCGAGCCGACGGCGCCCAATGCGGCAGATGAAGACAAGTCAGTCCCCACTGATCGGGTCTATCAATCGGCTTGCCCGGCTCTGCTCTCGGGCCTGGTCGTGGGCGAGATGTTGGACCCGATCGAGGATGGCATGTGTGGCGAGCGATCGCCCTTGCTGGTCAATGCGGTGCGCATCAATGGTCGCGAAATCGCCCTGTCGAGCCCGGTGACAACCAGCTGCGAAATGGCGGGTGCCTTCGCTGACTGGGTGGGTGAGGTTGATCGCTATGCCACCGCCGCCCTCGACGCGCCGCTGGCCTCGGTCACCACCGGGACATCCTTCTTCTGCCGCAACCGCAATGGGGCTGAGACCGGCTTCCTGTCCGAACATGGTTTCGCCAACGCGCTCGACATCACCGGCTTTGTGCTCGGAGACGGACGGGAAATCGACGTCAAGGCGAACTGGATGCCCGCGTCAGGTATTGAGGGTCGACTGCTGCGCCAGGCGCATGGCGCCGCCTGCGGACGCTTCACCACTGTCCTCGGGCCTGAAGCGAATGCGGAACACGAGGACCATCTCCATCTCGACCTGGGCTGTCATGGGCAGACCTGTACAGCCCAGATCTGCGAATAGGCCTATTGGCACCTCGGGTGGTGCACCGGCAGGTCGGCCCAGGTGCGCAGGTCGAAGCAATCGGGATTGGTGGGTATGATTGGTGGTCGCGTCAAAAGGCGCAACCACGTCGCGAGACGACGTTGGATCGACATTTTGTCACTCCGGTTCAGTTGATGACCTGAAGGTGCGCCTGAAAGGTCGCCCATTCAATGGACAAGCTCTGCGTCACGATTTAGAAAATCTATATGAGCAAGGCCTTCCCCATTCCCCTCAATGCCCTGCGCGCGATCGAGATCGTCGCCCGTCGTGGCGCTCTGGCGCCGGCCGCTGAGGAACTGGGTGTCACCATCGGTGCTGTCAGCCAACACCTGCGCCGAGCCGAAGAGCGTTTGGGCATGGAGCTTTTCGCGCGCACGCCTTCCGGGCTGAAGCCCTTGCCCGCGCTGGTGCAGGTGCTGCCGCAGCTCACCGGTGGTTTTACGCAATTGCAGGATGGGCTGGCCGGGCTGACCGGAACAAATGATCAGGTGCTGAATGTTACTGTTGGCAGCGTTTTCGCCTCACGCTGGCTGATCTGGCGGGTGAACAAATTCTCCGCTCTGCACCAAGGGCTGGAACTGCGCCTCACCGTGACCGGCGCCATGCTTGACCTCAGTCGACCAGACATTGATTGTGGCATCCGCTACGGCGACGGGGATTGGCCAGGCGTGACGGCGAGCCTGATCGGCGGGCAGGATTTTCAGCCGGTCTGTTCGCCCCTCTTTGTGGATCGACTGCGGGCTCCCGCTGATGTGGTCGGATTGCCGGTCATTGTGGATGAAACCAGCATGCTCGATTGGCCGACCTGGCTCGACGCCGCGGGGCTCGATCGCAACGCCGTGCTCAACGGTCCGGTCTATTCCGATGCGTCCCTTGCCTTCGATGCGGCGATTTCCGGCCAAGGCATCTTGCTGGCAGCCGACATGATGACGGCCGATGCCGTCAGCGATGGTCGACTGGGACGCCCCTTCAACCTGCCGGTAAGGCGTCGTCACGGCTATTTTCTGGCGCTTGCCGAGGGGCGGCGCGAGCCGAAAAAGGTGAAGCTTTTCCGGGAATGGCTGGCTCAGGAAGTTCCTGACAGTGTTGGCGGATATGTGGCCCAAGCCACCTCCTGAGTTAGCTTTTTATGCTCTTCAGGCCCGGGTTTTATCGCCTGCACAGCAGAAAAAATTCGCCGTGGCGTGGTGGAAAAAGAGAATAATTTGCCCTAGCCTCGCTGCATTGAAAAGGCGGGCATCATGAACGACGTCATCATCCTCGGGGCCGGGATTGTCGGCATTGCCACGGGCATTCATCTGCTGCGGCGCGGGCGATCCGTAACGCTGGTGGACAAGGGCGAGCCGGGGCGGGAGACCAGCTTCGGCAATGCCGGGATCATCCAGCGCGAGGGTGTGCGGCCGCACGCCTTTCCACGCGACCTCCATACCCTCCTGCAGGTGGGGCTCCACCTCTCCACGGCAGCCCGTTACGAGCCGCTGGCGCTGCCCAAGCTCGCGCCGCCGCTGCTGCGCTATTGGTGGGAATCCTCGCCCGAGCATTATCGCAAGGTCGTCATTCAATATGCCCCGCTCATCGGGCGATCGATCGTTACCCACGATGATCTGATCAAGGCATCCGGCCCAGACGCGGAAAAGCTGATCAGCCGCTATGGCTGGCATCTGGCCTTCCGCAGCCCAGACAAGCTTGAGGCCGAGGCACGCAAGGCACAGGCCGATCACGAGCAGTTCGGTATTTCCTATGAAGTCCTCGACTGGGCCAGGCTCAAGGCAGCGGAGCCGGATCTGATCGGCAATCTGGCGGGCGCCATCCACTGGCAGGATCCCTGGACGGTGCGGGATCCCGGCGCGCTGGTGACGGAATATTTCCGGCTCTTTGAACGCCTCGGGGGAACCTTCGTGCGCGGCGCAGCCAGCGGCCTCGTTCCGGATGGGAACGGCTGGAGCGCAATGGTCAATGGCGAGTCGATCCGATCAAAGCAGGCTGTGATCGCGCTCGGCCCCTGGGCGCCGGACGTGCTGGAACCGCTTGGCTATCGCCTGCCGCTCTTCGTCAAGCGCGGCTATCATATGCATTACAAGGCACCGGAAGGTGTCGACCTCAAGCATCTCCTGCTCGATCCCGAGGTCGGCTACGCCATGGCGCCCATGGCGCGCGGTATCCGCATTACCACTGGGGCTGAATTTGCCATGCGCGATGCCGCGCCCACCCCGATCCAGCTCAGCAAGGCCGAGGCCAAAGCGCGTGAACTCTTCCCCCTGGGTGAGCGCGTCGATGCGCAGCCGTGGAAGGGCGCGCGCCCCTGCACGCCCGACATGATGCCGATCATTTCCAAGGCGCCGAAACATGAAGGGCTTTATGTCGGGGTCGGCCACGCCCATCACGGCTTTACCCTGGGGCCAGCTACCGGCGAACTGCTGGCACAGATGATGACCGGTGAAGAAACTGCCATCGACGTGAGGCCGTTCAGGATGGCCCGGTTTTCGGGCGGTTGAGGCCCCGGCACAAGCCGGAGCCTCGGAGCAGTTCAATGCGCGTGTGCGGGAGCCATGGCGGCCGTCGCGCCGATGGGCAGCTCGATCGTCACCTTGCCGGCATTCTTGAATTGCAGGGTGACCGGCAGGCTTTCCCCTTCAACGAGGGGACCATTGAGCCCCATGAACATGATGTGAAAGCCGCCTGGTGCCAGGGTGACTGTTTCGCCCGCGGGAATGACGAGGCCGTCGGCCAGTTGGCGCATTTTCATCACATCGCCTTCCATGGCCATCTCATGAATCTGGGTTTCCTTGGCGATGCCGGCCATGGCGCCAATCAGGACATCATCCTCGCTGCCTGAATTGGTAATCGTGACGAAGCCACCGGCCACCGGGGCACCGGGCAGGGTGGCGCGGGTGAAGCCGTCCGAGAGGGTAATATTGGTCTGGGTAATCGCCGCGCCCGGATGGGCGGACGCCTCGGCGCTGCTGCTGAGAGAATGATGCTGGGCCAGGGCAGGGGTGACGAGCGTGAGGAGCGGCGCAAGGGCCAGAACGGCAAAACGGGTGCGGATCATGGTGATCTCCAATCGATAAGAGTCTGAATGGGGGCTGTGCCCCGGGGTTTTCAGACTGCGACGGGTGGCGCGCGCGATTGTCCCACATGATCCGGCGGCATTGCCCGGATGATCCCGGCCAGGGGCGCAATGCGTCCGACCAGAGTAAGCTGCAAAGTCGGCAGCCTGATGGGCGATGGCAGGATCGCCGCGATCTCCTCCTTGGAGACGCCCACGGCAGGACAGGACAGCGCAGCGGCATCGACAGGGCCGCCATCGCTATCGAGAGCAAGGCTGCTGCAGACCGAATAGGCATCAAGCGTGGCAAAGCCCAGGGCGTTGAAGTCGCGCTGAAGCCCGGCGGCCTGATGCAATGGCAGGAGGAGCGTCAGCACATAGATGGCCAGCACCGCCAGGGCAGTGCCCGCTTCGCGCGCCAAACTCTTTGTCCTCATGTCCATGGGTCTGCCTTAGCGCGCGCGAAGTCCGCACTCAAGCACCATGCGCACCGCGGGTCCGGCCCCATTGCGTACAGTTTAGAATTGTTCTAATCATAGTTTGGAATAATTCTAAACTTGGAGCCGTGATGGTTTCCCTCAGAGCCGATGCAAGACGCGACTTTTCCTCCCTCAGCGAGCGCGAAATCCTTTCCTTAGCCATCGCGGCGGAAGAGGAGGATGGGCGCATTTATTCAGAGTTCGCCATGCGGCTGCACGATCTCTACCCCGCCAGCGCCGCGCTTCTTGAAGGAATGGCCGCGGAGGAGGACGAGCATCGGCGGCGGCTGCTTGATCTCTATGTCGAGCGTTTCGGTGACCGACTTGTGCCGATACGGCGCGAACATGTTCGGGGTTTCCTGAGCCGCAAGCCCGTCTGGCTGCAGAAGACACTGACGCTCGAACAGGCGCGTCAGGAAGTCTGGGAAATGGAGGAAGCCGCCTATCGCTTTTATCTCGGCGCGGCCTCCCAGGTAACAGATGTGGGCATCCGAAAACTGCTCGGCGACCTTGCCGCGGCGGAAAAGGGTCATTCGAGCCGCGCCGATCAGATCGACGCGGAAGTGCTGGGTGTAGAAGGACGGGAGACGGAGAAGGGCGAGGCCCATCGCCAGTTCCTTCTCACCTATGTGCAGCCGGGCCTTGCCGGTTTGATGGATGGCTCGGTCTCAACGCTGGCGCCGGTTTTTGCCGCTGCCTTTGCGACAGGCGACACTCACCAGACCTTCCTCGTTGGTCTCGCCGCTGCCATTGGCGCGGGCATTTCCATGGGATTTACCGAAGCCGCTTCCGATGACGGCAAGCTCACGGGGCGCGGCTCACCGATCAAGCGCGGCCTTGCGGCGGGCATCATGACAGCAGTCGGTGGGCTCGGCCACGCGCTGCCCTATCTCATTGCCGATTTCTGGGTCGCCACCTGGGTTGCCATCGTCGTAGTGCTGATCGAGCTTTGGGCCATCGCCTATATCCAGAAACACTACATGCAGACCCCATTCTGGCGCGCCGTGCTCCAGGTGGTGATCGGTGGCTCTCTCGTTTTTGCAGCAGGTATCCTCATCGGCAACGCCTAGCGTTTGTGCCGCCGCCTGCGTAAAACTCATCGGAAGCAGGAGGAAGAATATGGGGCGCATTCTTGTTACAGCATTGGTCCTGGCGGCGATGGCGCTGCCAGCCCAGGCGCAATATTTCACCCTTGGCGGCGACGATCTGGACGCCTGCGCCGCGAATGGCGAAGTGGTCGGCCTGAAGCAGGAAGGCGATAATTTTCTCGCCGTTCGCGCGGGACCTGGAACGAGCCACGCCAAGCTCGATGAGCTGCGCATGCGCGACGCGGTCTACATCTGCACCGAGGATGGTGACTGGTATGGGATTGTCTATGGTGACGACGATTGCGGCGTCACCAGCCCGATCGATCCGCCGCGTCCCTATACCGGCCCCTGCGCCTCCGGCTGGGTGCACTCGCGCTATATCAATGTGACGGCCGGCTGATCTGGTGCAGGAGAGTTTTACCAGCAGCGATGGTGTCTCCATCGCCTATAGTGCGCTGGGTGACACCACGGACCCGGTCGTGGTTCTCTGTCACGGATTGGGGGCAGCGGGCAGTCAGTTCACTGACGACGCCAATTATTTCGCCGCGCAGGGATTCCGCGTCATCGTCCCGGATCTGCGTGGGCACGGCCTTTCCGCAATGTCGGCGGCGCCGAGGTCCGCCGATTTCTCACCGGAACGCCTCGCGCGCGACCTCATCGAACTGCTCGATCATGTCGGCGCAAAAGAAGTGCATTGGGTCGGCAATTCCCTGGGGGGCATTCTCGGCCTGACGCTGGTCGAAAGCCATCCCGAGCGTTTCGTGACGCTGGCACTGTTCGGGACGGCCCTGGCGCTGAAGCTTCCGGCGGCAGGCTGGCCCTTTATTGCGCTGGACTATTTCCCCGGTCGCCGGGCCGTCGCGGCATTGACGGCGCGGACCACGACGCGAAACAAGGCCGCGCGCCCGGTCGTCGCCAACATGCTCAATCAGTACGACGCCCGCGCCACCGCCTATATCGTTGACCACATTCGGCGCTACGACCTGATCCAAGCGGCCCTGAATTGGCAGGGGCCCGGCATGGTCATGGTCGGTGGCCGAGATATCGCCGTCAACAAGGCGCTTCTCGGGCAATTGCCACTGCTGCGCGCCAGACCCAACTGGACCATCATCGATCTTCCGCAGGGCGGCCATTGTGCCAATCTCGACGCAGGCCCGCTCTGGCGGCAAAGCCTGCTCAAGTTCTGGGAGAGTTCAGGAGCGAATAGCGGCCAGCGCTAGTCTCCGGCGTTCTGCTTTCGCGAGCGTTCGGCCTGTTCCAGTTTGCGTGCCTTGGCTCTGGCAGCGGCAACTGCGGCATCGTCACCCAGATGCGCGCCGCCGCGCTTGCGGGCGAGTTCCATCTGCTTCTGCCGCTCGGCTGCTGCCTGATGCTTGGCCTCGTCGCCGATGCAATAGGGGCAGGAAATGCCTTCGTGGTAATCCTTGTGCCGGCGGTCTGTTTCGGTCAGCGGATGACGGCAGGCGCGGCAGAGCGTGGCATTGCCCAGTTCCAGTCCGTGACCGACCGAGACGCGCTCGTCAAAGACGAAGCATTCGCCATTGAAGCGGCTCTCTTCCTTCGGCATCACCTCGAGATATTTAAGGATGCCGCCCTTGAGGTGGAACACCTCCTCAAAGCCCTGGCTCAGCAGATAGGACGAGGCCTTTTCGCAGCGGATGCCACCTGTGCAGAACATGGCGACCTTCTTGTCGCGCTTGGGATCGAGGTTCTTGGCCACATAGTCCTTGAACTCGACAAAGGTCTCGGTCTTGGGGTCGAGCGCGCGCTGGAAGGTGCCGAGGCCCACTTCATAATCATTACGCGTATCAACCAGCACGACGTCATTTCGCTCGATCAGGCTGTTCCAGTCTTCCGGCTCGACATAGGTGCCGACCTGCCGGTTCGGATCGACCTGCGGTGCGCGCAGGGTCACGATCTCCGGCTTGAGACGCACTTTCATGCGCAGGAATGGCGCGCTGTCGGCATAGGAGTATTTGACTTCAGCGCCATCGAGCCGCGAGCCGAAGGGACCGGACGAAAAGAGGTAGTCGGCCAATGCATCAATAGCATCGGGCGACCCGGCAACGGTGCCGTTGATGCCTTCCGGGGCCAGGATCAGCGTGCCCTTGATCCCCTTGCCGCAGCAGAATTCGGCCAGCGGCGCCTTGAGCGCCTCGGCATCGGGCAGGGCCGCAAATTTGTAGATGGCCATCACCTTGTATGGATGTGGACCTTGAGGCAGTGTGGACTGAGACATGGTGCTTGGAGTTGTCATTTGCGCCGCTCATAGCATCTGGTCATCCCGGCGTCACGGGTGACCGCAGCCACGATTTCTGGAGAACCAACATGACCTATCGGGCCGATCCTGCTCGCTACGACACGATGCAATATCGCCGTTCCGGCAAATCGGGGCTGAAACTGCCGGTCATCAGCCTTGGGCTCTGGCAGAATTTCGGCGGCACGCGCGACTATCCCGGCGCGATGGAAATCCTCGGCTATGCCTTTGATCAGGGCATCACCCATTTCGATCTGGCGAACAATTACGGTCCTCCCGCCGGGTCATCGGAAGAACTCTTCGGCACCGTGCTGGCCCGCGACTTCCGCCCCTATCGCGACGAGCTGATCATATCGACCAAGGCAGGTTACAATATGTGGCCCGGCCCCTATGGCGAATGGGGCAGCCGCAAATATCTGCTCGCGAGCCTCGATCAGAGCCTCAGGCGGATGGGGCTCGACTATGTCGATATCTTCTATTCGCACCGCTACGACCCCGACACCCCGCTTGAGGAAACCATGGGGGCGCTTGCCCATGCGGTGAAGTCCGGCAAGGCGCTTTATGTCGGTATCTCCTCCTATCCGGAACAGCCGACGCGCGAAGCCCATCGCATCCTCAAGGAAATGGGCGTCGCCACGACCATCCATCAGCCCAGCTATTCAATGATCAACCGCTGGATCGAGAACGACCGCACGATCGATGCCTGCGGTGAGCTCGGCATTGGCGTCATCGCCTTTTCGCCCCTGTCACAGGGCGTGCTCTCCGGAAAATACAATAAGGGTCAGATGGAGGGGACGCGCGGCGCCAATCCCAATGGATCTCTGCGCGCCAGCCATATCGAGCCACGCGTTCTGGACGCGGTCGACAAGGTTGGAGAGATTGCGCGGGCGCGCGGCCAATCCATGGTTCAGCTGGCGCTGAGCTGGGTCCTGCGGCGCAAAGAAATAACTTCAGCCCTCATTGGGGTGCGCACACTGGACCAGCTCAAGGACAATCTTGGCGTCCTTAATAATCTCGATCTCACCGATGACGAGATCGCGGCCATTGATGAAGCAACCAGGGGTGGACAGATGGACCTCCAGCCAAGGCCGCAGGGCTGGCTGCGCTAAAAGCCCTATTCGGTGATCGATTGCAGCGCGCCCATCGCGGCGATTGATCCGGCATTGGTGGCAAAGGTAACCGAATGCATGGCCATGGCGAGATCTCCCGCGGCGTAGACGCCCTCGCGTGACGTGGCCTGCATCTCGTTGACCGCCAGCATGATCCCGGTCGGCGTTTCCCTGGTTTCAAGGCCGAGCTGCTCGTTCAGGTTGGCCGAGGGCCTATTACGCGGATGGGCATAGAGCGCGTCGAGCGCGATGCTGCTGCCATCATTCAGGACCACGGCGCGGATGCTGCCTCCCTCCTGCTCGATGGCACCGAGCGGCGCATCGACGATCCGGACGCCGCGCTTTTCGAGCTTGCTGCGTTCCGCATCGATGATCTCATGGCCATCCAGAAAGAGGGTAATGTCGTCCGTCCAGTGGCTGTAGAGCGCCGGCCCATGCAGCGACATGGGCGAGGAATAGACGAGGCCCCAGCGTTTGCCGGCCACTTCATAGCCATGGCAGAAGGGGCAGTGGATGACGGTCTTGCCCCACGCTTCGGCAAAGCCCGGCAGGTCCGGAAACTCATCGACAATGCCGTAGGAGAGGATCAGCCGCCTCCCGGCAATGTCTGCGCCATCCGATGTGGTGATCCTGAAATCGTCTGTGTTACCCGCGGCCTTTTCGGCCTTGGCATTGATGAGTTTCACCGTCGGATAGGCTGAAATCTGTTCTCGCGCCCTCGCCAGCAATTCTCGCGGCGAGGTGCCATCGTGGCCGAAGATGTTGTGCGCTGCTTCGGCATATCTGTTCCGGTTGAGCCCTGTATCCAGGACCGTGACCTTGCGCCGGGCGCGGCCAAGCTGCATGGCGGCTGTGAGACCGGCAAAGCTGCCGCCGATGATGATGACGTCTTCCATGTCTTGTCCTTCGCTTGGGCGAGTCTCATCGTTCGGTGCCCGGAGGGCTCCGCGATCAACCCGCTGATGACAATTCGGTTCAGCCCAGCCGCGGGAAACCCTTGGCCATGGCTTCGCTGGCAATATCGCTGAGGCGTGTGCGGGCCAGTCTTGCGGCCAGTAGCGCCTCGGCGTCGTCGATAAATTCCTTCATCACCCGGTCAACCGAGCGCACGATCGCGCAGGTCACGTCGCCCGGATCGCTTTCCGTCCGGACCAGAAGACGCTCGCCCATGGCCGTATAGACATCGCGCAGACTGATATCCTCGGCGGGTCGCGCCAGGCTCCAGCCGCCATTGGGGCCCTTGCTGGCGTCGACAATGCCGCCCTCGCGCAGTTCGCCCAGCACCCGCCGGACCACGACCGCATTGGTCATGAGGCAGGTGGCGAGAGCTGCCGAGGTCAACGCCTTGCCGGGCTGCGCATGAAGATGCACCAGGGCATGAAGGGCAATGGAGAGGCGAGATGAGCGTTTCATGTAACTTTTAATGTTACATATTGACCTCGCCGTCAAGTCGCCTGTTTTCGGAAACAGGATGGCGGGCTAGAGTACCATTTTGAGGGGGTGTGCGATGAAGCAGATTTGGGCAGCGCTGGTGCTGGGCTTGGTCCCGATGGTCCCAGCCGTCGCTTTTGATGACGCCAGCCAGGCGGTCATCGATCGGGCAAAAGTGGGGAAGCTTCTCTCCATCGACGATGTCGCGACACTCATGATGGGTGCCGAGCGCTGGTGCTATAACCAGCAGGACTATGAATGCGCCTGGTCCGACATCTATCTCTCGACCGATGCTGACGGCGCGACCTTCGAAATTTCGCACCCCTGGAGCGATGCCGTGGACATCGCCTTTGTCAGCGAAGGCGTCTTCCGCGACGGCCGCTATATCTGCGAGAACGCCTACAACTGGGTTCCCTCCGTGCGCGCCTATGAACGCGGCGACGGCTGGGCACTGGAAGGCCGTGAACTCGCGGCGCTAAAGGCGGAAATCGCTGAGACCGTGGATACCAGCGATGATCACGCCTGCTTCGACTACATTTATCGCGGCCATGACCGCGACGAAGAGACCATCACCCTGCTGCAACGTGACTATGCCGGTCCCGATGGCAATGTGCTGGGAGAGGCGACCGTGACCCTGCATTTCAACAGGGACACGGCCGATGAATTGGGGTGGTATTTCTAGTCCTGGCTAGAGCAGGCCGTTGACGAGACTGGTGGCGAGCGGCGCAGGCCGCTCGACCGGCGTGGTGATGTCGATGGTTCTTCCGCCTCGAGCGGCATGTTCGAAGGCTTCCATTACTTCCAGCACATGGAGTGCCAGATCGCCATTGGCGCGATGTGGCCGATCCTCGAGAATGCCCAAAGCCATGTCCGCAACGCCAAGCGACCGATAGTTGCCGTCTGCATAGGGCGCCTCGACCGTGACCTGCACCCATTGCTCGTCGCGCCCGCGCTTGCGCATCTCGACCTCACCGCCAAAGAAATTGGGGTCGGGCACGATCAGCGTCTGCTCCGTACCATAGAGTTCAAGCGGCACATGCTTGTGTGCGGCAACGTCAAAGCTCATGGCGATCTGAACAATGGCGCCACTGGCAAAGCCGAGCGATCCGGTGACATGGGTATCCACCTTGACCGGCATGGTCTGGCCGTTCTTGGGCGCCGAGGTAATCGTGCGCTCGCTCCTGAGGCGAGACGACATCGCCGAGACTTTGGCGACGGGCCCCAGCAGGTTGACAAGATTGGTGATGTAATAGGGCCCCATGTCGAGCATCGGGCCGCCGCCAATGTCATAGTAGAACGCCGGATCTGGATGCCAGCTTTCGTGCCCCGGGCATTGCATGAAGGCGGTACCACCTACCAATTGTCCAAGGACGCCGGAGTCTACCACCGCGCGCGCCTGCTGATGCGCGCCGCCCAGGAAGGTGTCCGGCGCCGAGCCGATGCGAAGGCCTGCCGCCTTCGCGGCATCGAGCAACCGCTTGCCTTCGGCAAAATTGATGCCGAGCGGCTTTTCCGAATAGACATGCTTGCCGGCCGCAAGGCAGCGCAGGCCGACCTCCACATGCGCGCGGGGGATGGTCAGGTTGACGATCAGCGCGATCCCGGGATCGGCGAGCATGTCATCAAGGCTCATCGCGCTGAGGCCAAATTCTGCGGCGCGTGCCTCGGCGGTCTCGTGCCGCATATCGGCCAATCCCCGGACGTCGAGCACCGGAAATCCAGGCAAGCCATCCCTTCCCAGAATGGCCTTCAGATAGGCCGACGAAATATTGCCGGTACCGATAATGCCGATACCCAGCCGCCGCGTGCTCATGGATGCACTCCTCCCCGATGTACGTGCATCAAGCTACACGGGCGCCTTGAGAGTTGGAAGGGTAGTATGGAAGATTTTGGTGGGTGAGGACTGTCGGAGGGGGCACGGTCACCACGCATAAAAAGAGGCGGGGCTTTCGCCCCGCCTCGTTCCGGTCAGGTGACTAGGAAAATGATGATGATGAGCCAGATCGGCACGCCCAGCAGCCAGAGTGCGAGACCTTTGAACATGGTTTTTCTCCTCTTTCTCTGGGGTTAGAAGCGGCGGAACACGTCGGCGAAGACGGTTTCCTTGTCGCGGTGATTTCCACCCTTCTGGGCAGCCCAGTAGGCACCGATAGCGGAAACCAGGGACGAGGCTGCAAGCAGGAAGGCTGCGATGATTGCCGTGTTGCGCGCGATGCGGGCGGCCTCGATGGCTTCCTGACGGGCAGCTTCCACATTGGCGATCACCTGGTCGACGCGGGCCTGTGCTTCGTCAGGGGTGAGGCCGGTATTGGCTGCCACCACATTGGCGAGATAGGTCCGGTCGTCTGGCGCAACGACGCCATCACTCAACGCGGCCTGCGCAAAGATGCGGCCGGCTTCATCGCGTGCCATACCCGGGTCGACCGGGGTATTGGCGCGGAAGAGTGTGTCAACGAAATAGGCATTGGGGTCGAGCGCCATGTCGTCGTCCGCAGCATTGGACGCGGCGATGGTCGCCGTCGCGGCTGCGCTGCCTGCAGCATTGGCAAAGGCGCCGATGCCGCCAACCGCAAGGACAGCACCAACGATCAGCGCACCCGCCCAGACCAGCAGTCCGTGCGCACCATCGCGGAGGTCGCTCTCATCTTCGCTGGCGTCGAAGTGACGACGGCGGAGGCGTCCCGCTAGATAGCCGCCAGCCATGAAGCTCGAAATCTGGACCCAGAGGAACCAGCTGGCAGCGGCAATTCCGACCAGCCAGACCGGCGCGTCCTGACGGGAGTCAAAGTCGACGAAGTTGAGGCCGATGGCCGACCCAAAGCTGATCAGGACCAGCGAAATGGCAGACGCGAAGACAATGCCTGCAAAGATCGCGGCCCAATCGACATAGCCGGCGCTCTCGCGGCCATTGGTAGAGGTGGTGGTTTCGACAACGGCAATGCCGCCTGGTGCATCTATAGTCATGTGTCCATCTCCTCCGGACCGGCTCAAGCGAGGCCGATGAACGACAGGATGGCCATGACGATGACGACGAGGCCGACAAGATAAATGATGGAGTTCATTGGGAAAGGCCCTCTTGGTTGACGCAGAGTGCAGTCAACTGCGGAACGGCGGAATCGTTCCGGAGGGCTCATCGCGTAGCTGTGGGCTTTTCTGCCCAAAAGCCAATCCATTCCCCCAAAGCAAACGGGCAGGGAGTTCTCCCCGCCCGCCCAATTGGAAATATGCCTGTCTCTTACTTCAGCGCGTCAGTGACGACGGTGGTGTAAGCGCCTTCAGGCTGGTTCTTGATGATGCCCTGATCGAGCAGCGCCTGCACGGTGCGCTCATAGGTCGTCATGTCCAGCGCCGGGTCGTTCGGATCGACCAGCTTGGTCACTTCCTGCACCATGTAGAACTGGTGGTCGTATTCGGCAGCGCCGGTATCGTCGGATTCAACGACGATCTCAGCAGCCTCTTCCGGGTTTTCGAGGGCATAGGCCCAACCCTTCATCGATGCCTTCACAAAGCGCGTATAGGCGTCGACCTTGGCCGGATCCTCCAGCGTGTCTTCCATGACGTAGAGACCGTCTTCGAGCAGGTCATTGCCCATTTCGGTATAGTTGAAGATGGTGAGGTTGTCCGGGCCATAGCCGGCGTCGAGGGCCTGACCATATTCGTTATAGGTCATGACCGAGATACAGTCCGCCTGGCCCTGGATCATCGGCTGCACGTCAAAGCTCTGCTGCAGCACGGTGACGCCATCAGCGCCGCCTTCAGTGGGCAGGCCCAGCTTGTTCATCCAGGCAAAGAACGGATATTCATTGCCGAAGAACCAGACGCCCAGCGTCTTGCCCGGGAAGTCGTCCGGCGAGGTAATGCCGGTTTCGGTCGGACAGATCATCATCAGGCCCGAGCGCTTGTAGGGCTGGGCGATATTGACCAGTGGCACGCCACTTTCGCGCGCTGCCATGCCTGCCGCCATCCAGGTGACGATGATGTCCGCGCCGCCGCCGGCGATCACCTGTTCTGGCGCAATGTTGGGGCCACCGGCCAGGATCGTCACGTCGAGGTCTTCCTCGTCATAAAATCCCTTGGCTTCCGCAACGAGATAACCGGCAAACTGCGCCTGCGTCACCCATTTGAGCTGCAGGGTCAGCGCATCAGCCGCCATGGCGGCCGGGGCGGCGGACAGCGCCAGGGCGCCGGCCAGTAGACCCGTGATGATTTTCTTCATTTGTCGTTCCCTTTTCCCTGTTACGCCCGTCCACCACGGACAGACGGATGCCAGAAGGTGACGCCCCTTTCTATGAGGGCGATCACCCCGTAGAAGGCGGACCCCGCGATCGCTGCAACGGCGATCTCCGCCCAGACCAGGTCAATGGCAAGACGCCCCACCCCGGTCGAAATCCGGAAGCCCATCCCCACAACGGGCGTCCCGAAGAATTCCGCTACGATTGCGCCGATCAAGGCCAGAGTCGAGTTGATCTTGAGGGCGTTGAAGATGAAGGGGGCTGCAGCGGGTAGCCTGAGCTTCATCAGGGTTTGCCAATAATCGGCGGCATAGGTGCGCATGAGGTCGCGCTCGATGGTGGAGGCGGCGTTGAGCCCCGCCACCGTATTGACCAGCATGGGAAAGAACGTCATCGCGACAACGACGGCGGCCTTGGACTGCCAGTCAAAGCCGAACCACATGACCATGATCGGCGCGATGCCGATGATGGGCAAGGCCGACATGAAATTGCCGATGGGCAGGAGCCCGGCCTTGAGGAACGGCGAGCGGTCCACCGCGATGGCGACCAGCAAACCTGCAAGGCAGCCAATGGCATAGCCCGGCAGCACCGACTTGATGAACGTCTGGACAAAGTCGGCCCAGAGGATGCTGGTTTCAGCCATGAGCCGTGCGCCAATCGCTGATGGCGGCGGCAGCAATACCATGGGCACATTGGCGCCCCTCGTGACGACCTCCCACATGACGAGAAGCGACAGCCCGAAAATGATCGGGATGATGAGGCCGGTCCCTGTCTCTGGCAGTTTTCCGGCGCGGATCGCGGCCGAGAGCCGCTCGACAAAGAGCCAGGCAAATGCCCATGCCGAGATAAGCGCCAGCCAGTGATGGAGGGGCATCTGTCCCGCAGCGGGCAGGCTCACTATCAGCGCGATCGCTCCAAACACCGCCAGAGCGCCATCAAGCCAGAGGCTGAATGGCGAGACAAAGCGGATCAACGACGCTGTCGCCAGGGCAAAGAAGGTCGCCAGGATGGGCGCGGCGCCCAGGGTCGGCACGCTGAAGCCCAGGCCGATAAGGGCGACACCGGCCCCAACCAGCGCGAGATAGATCTGAAAATAGGAGAGCTGGTTTTTCATGCCCGTGCTCCCATGCGGCTGTTCACCCAGCGCTCGGCGCTGCCCACAATGGCGACCAGCACCGCTGCGAGACCCGCAGCGATAAATAGCGCCGCCCAGATCTGGATGGTCTGGCCATTGTAGGATCCGGTGAGAAGGCGCACGCCAAGACCACCGCCTGAAGCATTGGAGAGCTCGGCAACCACCGCGCCAATGAGCGAAATGGCGATGCCGACCTTCATCGATGCGAAGAGGAACGGCATGGCGGCCGGCCAGCGCAGCTTCCAGAACACCTGCCACGGGTTGGCGTCATAGGTGCGCATCAGGTCCAGCTGGATCATTTCCGGCGAGCGCAGGCCTTTGACCATGCCCACGACGACCGGGAAGAACGACAGATACATCGAGATCAGCGCCTTGGGCACAAGACCTGTCAGTCCGATCGCTCCGAGCCCCACGACCACCATTGGCGCAACCGCGAGAATGGGGACGGTCTGGCTGGCGATGATCCAGGGCATGAGCGAGCGGTCTGACGCATCATTATGGATGATGGCGACCGCCAGCAGGACGCCGAGCGCAGTGCCAAAGGCAAAGCCGAGCAGGGTGGCAGAGAGCGTGATCCAGCCGTGATAGGCGAGCGAGCGACGTGAGGTCAGCTCCATGCCAATGGTGGCATTCCAGATTTCCGAGACCACCTGATGCGGCGCCGGCAGTACTGGCTTGTCCTGCGACCAGGTCTGTTGTGCAAATTCGATCAGCGGCACATCAGTCAGGTTGGCGCGGTTGTTGAGAGTGTTCTGCCACGGCGCATTCATCCAGATCGCTGCCGCATACCAGAAGGCGACGATCGCGATGAGGATGGTCAGAACGGGGAGGACACGATTCATACGTGTTCCTCGTCGTAGGAATGCCCGGCACGCAGACCATCACGCACACGCGCCGCGATTTCCAGGAATTCCGGCGTCTCGCGGATATCGAGCGGCCGCTCCTTGGGAAGCGTCGAGACGATGACATCGGTCACCCGGCCCGGGCGCGGCGACATCACCACGATCTTGGTCGAGAGATAAACCGCCTCCGGGATCGAATGCGTGACAAAGCAGATGGTTTTTTCCGTACGCGCCCAGAGCTTCAAGAGTTCTGAGTTGAGGTGGTCGCGCACGATTTCATCGAGCGCGCCAAACGGCTCGTCCATAAGCAGGAGATCAGCGTCAAAGCTGAGGGCGCGCGCAATGGAGGCGCGCTGCTGCATGCCGCCGGACAGCTGCCAGGGATATTTCTTCTCAAAGCCGGAAAGATTGACCAGCTCCAGCGTGCGCTTCACGCGTTCGGCCTGATCGGCAGCCGAATGGCCCATGATTTCGAGGGGGAGGGCGACGTTCTTTTCGATCGTACGCCAGGGGTAGAGCGCGGACGCCTGGAAAACATAGCCATAGGCGCGGCTCTTGCGAGCCGCTTCTGGCGACATGCCATTGATCGTCAATGTGCCTGATGTCGGGCGCTCAAGGTCGGCGATGGCGCGCAGAAAGGTGGTCTTGCCGCAGCCTGAGGGGCCGATGAAAGAAACGAACTCGCCCTTCTCAATGGTCAGATTGACATCATTGAGCGCGACGATATCGCCATCACCGGCCGGAAAGGTCAGCCCGAGATGCTCGGCGCGGATCACCGCCGCTGCATCCGGAGCCGTTCCACCGGCATTGTTTTGCGTCTTTTCGGACAAATGCCTCACCCTCAATTCCTGTTTCACCTGGCGTTTCTCCCAGCGCCAGGCGAAATCCTTGTTGGCAAGTCGTAGTGCAAAAGCTGTGCCGTTCAGCGATGTCCCTTAATTTTGGACTTATTCAGCACGCGCCTCCCTGCGACTGCCTTTTTATTGGTCACTCTGCCGACAACTATACGCCTGTTGCCGGGATTCCACTGCGCTCAACCTTGCGTGGTGCAACGATTTCCTTCCACTGGCTAAGCGCGCGGTTCACAGGATTCTTGGCTTCGCGGGCGACAAACTTGCCGTGGCCCGGCTCTGCCTTGACCTCGTTCTCAACGATGGAAACCTTGCCGCGGCTGAGCACGTAGCGCGGCAGGCCAGTGACCTCGAAGCCTTCAAAGACATTGTAGTCGATGACCGACTGCTGGCTTTGGGCTGAAATGGTCTTCTTGCGCTTGGGGTCCCAGACGATGAGGTCTGCATCAGCGCCGACCATCACCGCACCCTTCTTGGGGTACATGTTGAGGATCTTGGCGATATTGGTCGACGTGACGGCCACGAACTCATTCATGGTGAGCCGCCCGGTATTGACGCCCGCGGTCCAGAGAACCGGCAGACGATCCTCGAGCCCGCCCGTACCGTTCGGGATTTTGGCAAAGTTGCCGATGCCCGTGCGCTTCTGTTCGGTGGTGAACGCGCAGTGGTCGGTGGCAACACAGGACAGCGAACCCGATTGCAGACCGGCCCAGAGCGAATCCTGATGCTGCTTGTTGCGGAAGGGCGGGGACATGACGCGGCGGGCCGCATGGTCCCAGTCCGGGTTGAAATATTCGCTTTCGTCCAGCGTCAGATGCTGGATCAGCGGTTCGCCATAGACACGCATGCCTTTCTGACGCGCGCGGCGGATGGCTTCATGCGCTTGCTCGCAGCTTGTGTGCACCACATAGAGCGGTACGCCCGCCATATCGGCCAGCATGATGGCGCGGTTCGTGGCCTCGCCCTCAACTTCCGGCGGGCGGGAATAGGCGTGGCCCTCGGGGCCGTTATTGCCCTCGGCGAGCAGCTTTTCTGTCATGGCAGCAACGATGTCGCCATTCTCGGCATGAACGAGCGGTAGCGCGCCAAGGTCGGCGCAACGCTGGAACGAGGCGAACATCTCGTCGTCGTTGACCATCAGGCTGCCCTTATAGGCCATGAAGTGCTTGAACGAGGTGATGCCGCGATCGACGACATCGGCCATTTCGTTGAACACCTGCTCACCCCACCAGGTGATCGCCATGTGGAACGAATAGTCAGCCGACGCCTTGCCGGTCTTGTTGTCCCACATCTGCAGTGCTTCGAGGAGGCTCTGGTCCGGATTGGGCAGGCAGAAATCCACCACCATGGTCGTGCCGCCGGCTAGGCCAGCCCGGGTGCCGCTCTCAAAATCATCGGCGGAGTAGGTGCCCATGAAAGGCATTTCGAGATGGGTATGCGGGTCGATCCCGCCCGGCATGATGTAGCATCCGGTCGCGTCCAGAACCTCGTCACCCGATAGGTTCTGCCCAATCTCGACGATGACATCCCCTTCGATTTTTACATCGGCCTCATAGGAGAGGTCTGCCGTAACAACCGTCCCGCCCTTGATCACTTTGCTCATAATACGTTCCCTTGCAGTCTATGCCTGCCACCGCCCCTCAGCATTCGGCAGGTCGATCTCGTTCCCACTTTTCAGGTGGCGCTGTTCACTCCACGATCTCCGCCGTTTCCAGAACAGCGTGCAGCAGCACGTCGGCCCCCGCGCTCGCCCATTCCTTCGAAATGTCCTCGGCCTCATTGTGGGATAGCCCATCGACACAGGGACACATGATCATGGTGGACGGCGCAACCTTGTTGGTCCAGCAGGCGTCGTGGCCTGCGCCAGAAATAATATCCATGTGGCTATAGCCGAGCTTTTCTGCTGCCGAACGCACGCGCTGCACCAGGGTTGGATCAAAGGCCACGGGATCGAAATGGCCCACGGCCTCCATGGCATAGCCCACACCCAGTTCTGCGCAGATGGCCTCAGCCCTTTCCTCGATCTGGGAGCGCATTGAATTCAGCTTCGTCAGCTCCGGCGAGCGAATGTCGACGGTAAAGACCACCGTGCCCGGCAACACGTTGCGCGAATTGGGGGAGAATTTTACCTGACCAACACCGCCAACGGCGCCGGGCTGGTGAGCCATCGCGACTTCCTGAACCATCTCGAAAATCCGCGCCATGGCGAGCCCGGCATTGACCCGCATCTTCATCGGCGTTGAGCCGGTATGGGCTTCCTTGCCGGTCAGCGTGAATTCCAGCCACCATAGGCCCTGACCATGCGTCACGACACCGATCTGCTTGTTCTCGGCTTCGAGGATCGGCCCCTGCTCAATGTGATATTCGAAGTAGGCGTGCATCTTGCGCGCGCCGACTTCTTCCTCGCCAACCCAGCCGATGCGCTTGAGTTCGTCGCCAAAGCTCTTGCCGTCCATGTCCTTCCGGTCATAGGCCCAGTCGAGCGTATGGACGCCGGCGAAGACGCCCGAGGCCAACATGGCCGGCGCAAATCGTGCCCCTTCTTCGTTGGTCCAGTTGGTGACGACGATCGGGTGCTTGGTCTTGATCCCAAGGTCATTCATCGATCGCACGACTTCGAGTCCCGCGAGCACACCGAGCACGCCATCATATTTGCCGCCAGTCGGCTGGGTATCGAGATGGCTGCCGACATAGACGGGCAGGGCGCCGGGATCGGTCCCGGGGCGCGTCATGAACATGGTGCCCATCTTGTCCACGGCCATGGATAGGCCTGCCTCTTCGCACCAGCGCTGGAACAGTTCGCGGCCCTGCTTGTCGCTATCTGTCAGCGTCTGCCGATTATTGCCGCCGGCAATACCGGGGCCAATCTGGGCCATTTCCATCAGGCTATCCCAGAGCCGGTCGCCATTGATCCTGAGGTTTTCGCCGGGAGAGGTCATGGTCAGTTCTCGTCGCAGGAATAGAAAAAGGCTCCACCGTCGCATATCTGCGAGCGGCAGGGCCAGGAGGACATCAGAGAGAGCGGGCAATGCCCGCTCCCATGGGAGAGGGGGAAGAATGTCAGCGTTGAATGTGGAAAGTCGCTGACCATCTTTTCCCTATTTCACGCTCGGGAAGCTGAATTCGGCGCCACCCTTAATGCCGGCGGGCCAGCGGGTAGTGACGGTCTTGAGCCGGGTATAGAAGTGAATGCCTTCGGGTCCATAGATGGAGTGATCGCCAAAGAGCGAGCGCTTCCAGCCGCCAAAGGAGTGGTAGGCCACCGGCACCGGGATCGGCACGTTGATGCCCACCATCCCGACTTCAATCTTGTCGGCAAATTCACGTGCGGCATCGCCGTCGCGGGTAAAGATCGCTGTGCCATTGGCATATTCATGCCCGTGGATGAGGTCGACGGCTTCCTGGAAGCTGTTGCGGCGGACGACCGAGAGGACCGGCCCGAAGATCTCTTCCTTATAGATCTTCATATTGGGCTCGACATTGTCGAACAGCGTGCCGCCGACATAATAGCCGTTCTCATAGCCCTGCAGCTTGAAGCCGCGTCCGTCGACGACGAGGTTCGCGCCCTCTTCGACGCCGCTGTCGATATAGCCGAGGATCTTGTCGCGGTGCATCTTGGTGACGACCGGACCCATTTCAGCGTCCTTGTCGGTCGCGGGGCCGATCTTGAGGCTTTCGACGCGCGGCTTGAGCTTGGCCACCAGCGCATCAGCGGTTTCCTTGCCAACCGGCACAGCAACAGAGATCGCCATGCAACGCTCGCCGGCAGACCCATAGCCTGCGCCCATCAGGGCGTCGGCGGCTTGGTCGAGATCGGCGTCCGGCATGATGATCATATGGTTCTTGGCGCCGCCCAGAGCCTGCACGCGCTTACCGTTCGCGGTGCCGCGCTGATAGACATATTCTGCGATTGGCGTGGAGCCGACAAAGCTCACTGCCTTGATATCGGGATGGTCGAGAATGCCATCAACCATTTCCTTGTCGCCATGGATGACCTGCAGGATGCCCTCAGGCAGACCCGCTTCCATGATGAGATTCCAGGCCAGCATCGGCGCAGACGGATCGCGCTCGGAAGGCTTGAGG
Organism: Phyllobacteriaceae bacterium; assembly: GCA_012799265.1. Lineage (GTDB taxonomy): Bacteria > Pseudomonadota > Alphaproteobacteria > Rhizobiales > Devosiaceae > Devosia. The sequence continues at coordinate 22,026 of JAAZLP010000129.1, forward strand.
ATGAAGGCATTGCCGCAGGCAATGGCCGCCGGATACATCCACATCGGCACCATGGCCGGGAAGTTGAACGGGGTGATCCCCGCAACAACGCCTAGCGGCTGACGATCAGAATAGCTGTCGATCGAGGGACCGACATTGCGGCTGAACTCACCCTTTAAGAGGTGCGGGATACCGCAGGCGAAATCGACGCAGTCGATGCCGCGGGCGACTTCGCCCAGCGCGTCATCATGAACCTTGCCATGTTCCTTGGAGATTTCGCGCGCCAGATCATCCGCATATTGATCGAGTAGCGCCTTGAACTTGAACATGACGCGGGCGCGCTTCATTGGCGGGGTATTGCCCCAGGCTACCTGCGCCTTGACCGCATTGGCGACCGCTTCGTTCAGCTCGCTCATGGTCGAAAGCGGCAGTTCAGCACTTTGTTCCCCCGTGGCGGGGTTGAAGACCGGCACGCGCCGCGTCGACGAAGAAACGTAGCGCTTGCCACCCACGGCGTTTTCAATGACCTGCATCGGAATTCCCCTCCTTGATGGGAATAAACGTTCTATATTCCACGTTATAGAATGTTTGTTCCATTTTACTCAAGCGTTTTGAGGATGCCCGAGAGCGTTGTGATGATCTGATCGATCTGGCTTTCCGAGACGATCAGCGGCGGCGAAAGCGCAATAATGTCGCCCGTGGTGCGGATGAGCAGTCCCTGCTCGAAGGCCTGAAGGAAGGCCGAGAAAGCACGCTTGGTCGGTTGGCCGTCGATCGGCTGCAACTCGATGGCACCGACAAGGCCGATATTGCGGATATCGATGACATGTGGCAGGACCTTGAGGCTGTGCAACCCGTCTTCCCAGACCTTGGCGAGTTTCGCGCCGCGGGTCAGCAGCCCTTCGTCCTTGTAGGTTTCGAGTGTGGCCAGGCCCGCAGCAGAGGCAATCGGATTGCCGGAATAAGTATAGCCGTGGAAGAACTCGATCAGGTGTTCCGGCCCGGTCATGAAGGCATCGTGGATTTCCTTGGAGACCATGACCGCGCCCATCGGGATGACGCCATTGGTGAGGCCCTTGGCCGTGACCATGATATCGGGCACCACACCAAAATAGTCGGCGGCAAACGGCGTGCCCAACCGGCCATAGCCAGTGATCACTTCGTCAAAGATCAGCAGGATGCCGTGCTTTTTGGTGATGTCGCGCAGGCGCTGCAGATAGCCCGCCGGCGGAATGAGCACACCAGTGGAGCCAGCCACTGGCTCGACAATCACAGCGGCGATGGTCGAGGCGTCATGCAGCGTAACGATGCGCTCGAGCTCGTCCGCAAGATCAACACCATGTTCCGGAAGGCCCTTGGAGAAGGCGTTCCTGGAAAGATTATGCGTATGGGGCAGGTGATCAACGCCCGTCAGCAGCGTGCCAAACATCTTGCGGTTGGTGACAATGCCGCCAACCGAGATGCCGCCAAAATTGACGCCGTGATAGCCGCGCTCGCGACCGATGAGGCGGGTGCGCGAACCTTGGCCAATGACCTTCTGATAGGCGAGGGCGACCTTGAGCGCGGTTTCAACCGATTCCGAGCCGGAATTGGTGAAAAGCACGTGGTCGAGACCATCGGGAGTGATGTCCACCAGCCGATTTGCCAGCTCAAAGGCCTTGGGGTGGCCCATCTGGAAAGCGGGCGCATAGTCGAGCTCTGCCGCCTGATTGGCAATAGCTTCGACGATCTTGGATCGCGCATGCCCGGCATTGCAGCACCAGAGGCCGGCCGTGCCGTCCAGCACCTGACGACCATCGCTGGTCGTGTAGTGCATGTCTTTTGCCGCCACGAACATGCGCGGGGATTTCTTGAATTGCCGGTTTGCCGTAAAGGGCATCCAGAACGCGCTCAGATCATTCGGCGCAACATTGGATGATGTGGACACGAAACCCTCGCTCCCAAAGTGTGGCACTGGCTTTTCTTTTGGCTCTTGACGTGAGCAAGTGAACCCAAGAAATTTTGACCAGTTGGAAAAATGTTAGCATCCCTACACATTCCCGCAAGGCGAAAATGGCAACGCGAAAACTGAATGATGGCGAGGCAGCGTCCACCCCGGTCAAGCGTCAGGCCAAGGCGGGCGTAAAAGCAGCTGGCAGTAAGACGCCTGGACGCGCAAAGCCGCTGACGCGCATTCAGAAGGAAAAACAGGACATTATCCTGGAAGCTGCGCTTGAGGTGTTCTCACTTCACGGCTTCAGGGGCGCGACCATCGACCAGATTGCTGCCCAGGCCGGGATGAGCAAACCCAACCTGCTCTATTACTTCCCGAAAAAGGAAGAGATACACCGTCGGCTGATTTCCGAACTGCTCGACACCTGGCTAGCGCCCTTGCGCGAATTCGACGAAACCGGCGATCCGTTCACCGAAATCCGCTCCTATATCCGCCGTAAGCTGGAAATGGCGCGCGACATGCCGCGCGAGAGCCGCCTCTTTGCCAATGAAATGTTGCAGGGCGCGCCGCACGTCAGCGAAATGATCGAGGTGGACCTCAAGCAGTTGGTCGACGAGAAGGCCAAGGTGCTGCTGACCTGGATGGATCAGGGCAAGATTTCCCGCGCCGATCCCTACCACCTGATTTTTTCAATCTGGGCGACCACCCAGCACTATGCCGATTTCGACGTCCAGGTGCGCGCCGTGCTTGGCCCGGGTCGGAATGGGGATGGGCGCTTTGAAGATGCCGCACGCTACCTCGAGCATCTGTTCATGCACGGTTTGACGCTGCGGCCAAAGACCTGACGCGACCGTCAGGCGGTCCTCACCATGCCGGACTGGACCTGATCGCCCGGCTCGAGCCGCAGGACGGGCATATCGCCAGCAAAGCAGAATGTGCTCCCTTTCAGCCGCTTGGCGTCATAGAGCGCGCGGTCGGCTAGCCTCAGAGATGTGCCGGCCGCAGTTGCCTGCCCGTCCGCAACGATCCCGATGCTGACCCCGACATTAATCCTGCCATCGGTCGCGATCAGAGGCGCGCTCACCGCAGCGATGCAGTCTTCAGCCAGTTGTGCCAGTGTCTTGCGCATCTGGTAGCGCTGGACGATGGCAACGAATTCGTCCCCGCCCACCCTGGCGAGAAATTCCCCGGGCTGAAGCCTGCCCTTGAGGCGTCCTGCAACTTCCTGCAGCACCTTGTCGCCGGCGGCATGACCAAGCTCGTCATTGATCGGCTTGAAATTATCGAGATCAAAGACCAGGAGGGAAAAGGGCTGCTCATTGGCATGGAGCCGCTGCAATTCTTCTTCCAGCGCCAACCTGTTGGCGAGGCCGGTCAAGTGGTCGCGGCGCGCCTGGTGCCGCGCCCGACGCCGCGCCGCCTCAATCTTTCGAACATGTCCCCGCATCAGCAACAGGCAGGCGAGCAGCCCCACGATCATCGCCGCCATGACCGGCACGCGCGACGGCGCGAAACGGTCAAACAGCATTCTGCCTAGCTGTGCCGGTATCCAGCTCAGGAACTTGCCCCGGTATTCGCCAGAAAAGAGCGGTATGGCCTGTCGTCCCTCATCCGAGGGACGCGCTTCAACGATCTGCAGATCAGCGAGACCGGCAATGGCGCCCAGATTTTTCAGTTGCGCTGCAATGCCCTCACCCGGATCACCGGCAATCTGATCGGCAATGGCATTGGCGCGCTGGCGCTCCCTTGCCATGGCGTCGGCATCAGTTGTCTCCATGACATGGATGGCGCTGGCGACCAGAGTGATAATGCCAAGAAGCGCGCAGCAGAGGGCGGCAACCACCAGCCGCCTAATGGGCGCGAGCGGTTCGACACTCTCGATATCTGGCGCGCCGGAAACGCTGTTTGCTTTGCCCAAGATGCCCTCTCTCGACCGACGCGCATCATGCCCAGCAAACAGTTCGCAACCGGTTAGCGTTTTTACTCAGCCGTGCCGCACCTGGGCGATCAGCGCCAGGGCGCGCCCTTCTGGGTCGCTGAAAAAGGCGAGCCACTCCTCGGTGCCGTCGCTATGGCGATGGACCATGTGCGAGCCTGCACTGAAGACCACGCCCTTTGCCTCAAGCGCCGACTGGGCCAGCGCCAGGTCATGGACCCGGAAATAGAGAACGGATTCCGCCCCTGGCTGCTTGGTCTCATGCAGATAAAGGCGCGTGCCGGCGAGGTCGAAGAAGGCCAGCTCGCCAAAGCTATAGAGATGATCCAGCCCCAGAACATCGCGATAGAAAGTGGTGGCTTCGTCAATATCACGGACCATGCGCGAGATCTGTCCAAGGCTTGCTACGCCCGAAAACTCTGCCATTTCTGCCTCCCCGGTTCGCACGATCAAAGTTAGTGCAGAAAGGAGCGACCTTCTCTCGCTCGTCTGGCTAGGTTTTCCACCCGTCCTTAACCCGCCCTGGTTCAAGGTGCAGCGTCAGGACCATGGGGAGCCGCCTTGTCATCCAATTCCGTTGCGCAACTCAGCCGCCGCGACTGGGTCTGGCTCGTCGCCGTCTGGTCCATTGCTGTCGCGACAATGATGGCGCGGGGTGTCCTGGCGCCCGCTGAGGGGCCATTCTTCGTCGATACCGACGACGCCATGCGCATGGTGGTGGTGCGGGATTTTCTCGCCGGGCAGGGGTGGTATGACACCATCCAGCATCGGCTCAACACGCCCTTTGGTGCAGACATCCACTGGTCGCGTTTCGTCGACCTGCCGTTGGCGGCGCTCCTCTTTATTGGCCAGATTTTTACGGACGCGCACCACGCCACACTCTTTGTAGGAACCGTCTGGCCCTTGTTCCTGCTCGGCGTCCTGCTTTTCCTCTCGCTGCGGATCGCGCGTGAACTTGTCGGGCCGGAAAGCATCCTTCCGGCGCTGGTGCTGCCCATCGTGAGTCCCGCCGTCCTTGCCGAGTTCACGCCAGGCCGGCTCGACCACCACAATGTGGTCATCGTACTGACCATGGCTTGCCTGCTCTCGGTTCTGGTCGCCCAGCGTCGCCCTGTAATGGCCGTGCTGGCGGGGTTCTTCGCCGCCAGTGCAATGGCCATCGCTATCGAAGCCCTGCCGGTGGTCATGGCCACCATCCTTGCCCTCGGCCTTCTCTATATTGCCGATCCCGCACGCGCCCCGAGCCTGCGCCGCTTTGGCCTCTCCTTTGCCGGTTTCATGCTCGTTCATCTCGCCCTGGCGCGCCCGCCGGAACGATGGCTTGAAGCGGCCTGTGACGCTATTTCACCCGTCTATGCGCTGGCCGGTCTCGCCGTCGGCGCTGCCTATCTCATCGTCTCGCTGGTGCCAGCGCCGCGTCAGGCCTGGCAACGCTTTCTTCTGCTCGCCGCGCTCGGTCTTGCCGCCACTGCCATAGTCGCCCTGGCCTATCCGCATTGCCTCGCCGGGCCTTATGGCGACCTTGACCCCTGGCTCAAGGACAACTGGATGGATGCGGTAATCGAAGCCAAGCCTTGGCATGCCGCCCTGTCCGAGATTCCGGCCTACGCAATCACCGTTGCGGTTCCCGCTGTGCTCGGTGCCATCGCAACGCTTTTCGCCATGCGCAACGACCGGACGAACCGCCTCGGCTGGCTCGCTCTGCTCCTCTTCATCATCGCAACCGCGCTGATCATGCTGGTTCAGATCAGGGGGGCGCGGCTTGCCGTCCTGCCAACCATCCCCGCTGCCGCCTGGCTCATCCTCAAGGCCCGCGAACGCTATCTTCACCGTGCAAACCTCCTGCGGGCCCTCGGACTGCTGGGCGCCTGGCTGGCCTTTTCCGGCGTTGTTCTCGTCGTCCTTGTCAATCTCGTGCTGCGGCTCTTTCCAGGCAGCGCCGCCGAAACTTTGGCAGAGACCCGGGCAGACAAATCGCTATGCCTTGCCAGCGGGTCTTTCGCCGATCTGCGTGGCCTTGCCCCCGAGCACATCATGGCGCCCGTCGACCTGGGCGCCCATATCCTGCTCGAGACGCCCCATGCCGTCGTCGCGGCCCCCTATCACCGCAATGAGGAGGGCATGCTAGATGCCTTCCGCTTCCTCAATGGCCCGGTGGATGAAGCCCGCGAGATCGCCAAGCGCCGAGGCCTCGGCCTCTTCGTTACCTGCGATGCCATGCCGGAAATGTGGGGAAGTGGTTTGCAGCAAGACGGTACGCTGCTCAATCTGCTCGCTGCTGGAACGCCGCCCGACTGGCTGGAGGATGTGTCCCTGGGTGGGCCGTTGAAGGTCTATGCCATCCTGCCCTAGAGGCACTCCTGATCAAGCGCCAGTTCGGCCCTGACCCTACGGCTGAGCTTGCCGACGACAAGCCTGTGGGCGTCGACGATATAGGCGCGGATTTCCGCCCCCGTGAGCGGGCTGGTAGGCGCAATAGCCACCCAGCCGGCACGAGCAAAATAGGGTGCCGGTCGAATGCCGGGCAGTTCCGTCATCATGGTAAAGCCAAGTTCGGAGACCTTGAGCCAGATCTCGCCGTCGTCCTTGTCGAGGAGGAAGAAGATCTTCCCGCCGACCTTGGCGACGGAATCGTCGCGCCATTGCCGGACCAGCGTCGCAGCCGGCAGGGCGAGGACAAAAGCTTCGAATGTGGCCCTTGAGAAAATGGCGTCCGGTGTCATGAACCATATCTGAAGAAGAGGCGCCCGATCAGGGACCGGACGCCTGGCGTTGCTATTCGTTGGCCGGTCGCACCTATTCGGCAGCAACAACGACACCAATGGGGCAGCTCACGCCGGTGCCATTGAGCCCGCAATAGCCATTCGGATTCTTGGCTAGATATTGCTGGTGATAGGTCTCGGCATAATAGAATGGCGCCGCGGCTGCGATTTCGGTCGTGATGGGGCCCAGGCCCCGCTCATGCAGGGCCGCCTCATAGCTGGCCTTGCTCCTGGCCACGATTTCCGCCTGCTCGGGCGTCGTCGTATAGATGGCCGAGCGATATTGCGTGCCCATGTCATTGCCCTGTCGCATGCCCTGAGTGGGGTCATGCTCTTCCCAGAAGGTCTTGAGCAGCTTTTCCAGCGATATTGTCTTGGGGTCGTAAACCACCTTGACCGCCTCGGTATGCCCGGTGCGGCCGGAGCACACTTCCTCATAGGTCGGGTTGGGCGTAGGGCCACCCTGATAGCCAACCGCGGTGACAACCACGCCGGGCAGTTTCCAGAACAGTCGTTCAGCGCCCCAGAAACAACCAAGGCCGAAATAGATGGTCTCGCTACCCTCGGGATAAGGCCCCTTGAGGGCTGCGCCATTGACGAAGTGATCGGGCGCAATGGCCATTTCTTCACCGCGGCCGGGAAGGGCCTCCGCGGCACTGGGAAAGGTCATCGGCTTTTGACGGAAGAACATGAATTGCTCCTTTCGGCCAGATTTGGCGTCGTGTCTGCCTATATGGGTATTCAGAACTGTTCCTGCCGCAAAAATCTCTCGCGACGTGTCCGTCGACCGGCGAGAGCCAGGATGATTCCCGGAATGCCAAGCACCGCAAAGGCCGGATAGGCTAGAAGTGCCTGTAAAATCGTCCCCAGGAGGTCAGCAAAAAAACGGCTGTCGAAGAAAGTGGATACAGTCTCAAGGCTCGCCGGGTGCAGTTGTAACCAGATGCCGCCGAGGCTGGTAAAGACAATGTCGTTGGTTGCCAGCGATTTCGTGCCGTCCATGACCAGAAGGATCAGTGCAAGACCGATCAGCCATGTTCCCAATATTCTCAAAACCAGCCGCATGTGCCCATCCAAGGCCCGCAGGATAAGTTAAAGGGGCCGAAAACCCAGTGGTACTGCCATATCCCGGGCCGCCTCAGCAAGGTGCGGCTGGGCCTGAGAAAAAACAATTGTTTGCCGGAGAAGTGATCCCTTGCGCCGCAAGCGATCATGAGTATATTGCGCCTCGCTCGCAACGGCCCTCGTGGCCCCTTTCGGCCTTCCAACCGAGACTGCGCGATGCGGAGAGATGGCCGAGTGGTCGAAGGCGCACGCCTGGAAAGTGTGTAGGCGGGGAACCGTCTCGAGGGTTCGAATCCCTCTCTCTCCGCCACTTGCCCCCGCGAAAGCGTTCTCCCGATCCGGCCGCGGCCGGATTTTCTCGTTGTATTCGAGGGTTATGCGGGAGGGGCTGAGCACTGGCCCTGCCGCCAGAATGCTCGGGAGGGGTCTCTCAGGGCCGATATTCTCCGGACCTGATGACTGCGCCGATTTGGTGAATAGCCTTTCAAGCTATTGAAATTCAACATTTCTGTGCCGTTTCATGCGATTGCCTTCGATGCGGGTCGCGTTAGGTGATGGATTCTGAGATCCAAAACATTCGTCGATTGAAGTGGAGGGCTTCACCACCGCTCGATGTCTGGACGTGATA
>JAAZLP010000130.1 GCA_012799265.1 Phyllobacteriaceae bacterium
CTACTCCTCCAGCATATGTTTCAGAAGCAGCGGCAGCTCTGACGGCTTGCTCTGGTTACCAACATATGAACGGAGAAGTGGCCGAAAGATGGCCTGGGCCCAACGCCTCGGAGCAATGGCTCCAGGCGTTGAACAAGTGGGCTCAAGGCGCAGATGATTTCAATGGTATTTCGTCGTCCCCAACTGCCTAAAAATCCCGCGGGGGACGTAGCCGCGTCAGGCGACGACGTTCTCGGGCAGGCCCAGCGACGATGTCAGGCGCGCCAGCTTTTCCGGATTGATAGTTCCAGCTTCCAGTTCTGCGACCTCGGCAACGGCAAGCCCGGAAGTCGTCGACAGATCCTCGATCGAGTACCCGTATGCGTCACGAAGGGCGGTGATTACATTCACCCCTGAACTGAGAGCGGCGGTGATGGACTCCACGATTGCGGCCATACTCTAATCCTCTCTTCTTGTGGAAATGGTGTGACAAAACCGCCGCCGGAGACGGCAGCGTTCTCGCCCTAGATGGGCGACGGCCACACGAAAATCAAGAAGAAACGTCAGCTGACGGTACGATATATCTGGCGATTTGGATTGAGCGGCTCGTTTGGAAGCTCACGTCGAATCGCGGAAGAGACCTTCAAAACTGGCTATTTAGGTGGCAACGCCCATGCCCAGAACACGTCGTCACAGCGGGTTTTGCGATCAAGTGCGCGTCTCACCCAGCGCTCGTTGGCGCTCTGCCCTGCCTCATCATTATCCAGTGCGGGCGCTACAGTCTCCGGGTCTGTGGGAGGCCACGGAACTGCATTCTCGAGCAGTTTAGCTGCCATTTTGGCGTTTCGCTGCATTCGTTCCTCCAGCCTACTTAGAATCCGCGATCACGTTCCGAACTGGCACCGTCTCAGTATGTTCCTGCACAAATTTTCCAAACGCGTGCGACGAAATGGAACCTCCGTCGGGCTGGCCGGTTCGAGTTGCAACAACCCTTCCTCTGGCGGTGTTTATGCAGCCTTCGCGCCCTTCTCTGAAATCCGGCCTTCCGTTCCCCCTGGGTGCAACCTGGGACGGTACAGGGGTAAATTTCGCTATCTTCTCGGCAAATGCGACCAAGGTGGAGCTCTGCCTTTTTGATCGCGCGGGCAAGCGCGAACTGGAGCGCGTGGAGCTGCCCGAATACACAGACGAGATCTGGCATGGGTACCTCTCGGACGTTCGGCCAGGTCAGCTCTATGGCTACCGGGTATATGGGCCTTATGCCCCGAGCGAGGGGCATCGTTTTAATCCGAACAAGCTGGTGCTCGATCCGTATGCCCTTGCCCTTCACGGCGAGATCAAATGGCATGATGCGCTTTTCGGCTACCGGATTGGGGGCGCAAAGGGCGATCTCGTCATGGACAGGCGGGATTCAGCATCCGTGATGCCAAAATGTATAGTAGTCGATCCCGCTGTCACTTGGGGGAACGATCAGCGACCGCGTACGCACTGGATTAATACGATCGTCTACGAGGCGCATGTGAAGGGCATGACAGCCCGGCGCGAAGACGTGCCGCAGCAATTGCGAGGCACTTTCGCGGGCCTTGCCCAGCCACAGGTGATAGACCATCTCGTCAAACTTGGGGTCACAGCCGTTGAGTTGATGCCGGTGCAGGCCTTCTTCGATGACCGGCACCTGATCGAGCGCGGTCTTTCCAACTACTGGGGCTACAACACGATCGGCTTTTTTGCGCCGGCTCCTCGGTACATCTCGCCGGAGGGCAACCTTCACGAATTCAAGCTGATGGTGCGGCGCCTGCACGAGGCAGGCATCGAGGTGATCCTCGACGTGGTCTACAATCACACGGCCGAGGGCAACCACATGGGACC
>JAAZLP010000131.1 GCA_012799265.1 Phyllobacteriaceae bacterium
ATCGCGGTGCGCAACTCGTCCGCATTCTCGGCGGGCACGAAAATCCCGCCGGTGTTCTCGGCGATGCAGGCAAGCTGCTCGTGCTCCTCGCGCGAAAGATCAAAGCCAATCACATGCGCCGTAAAGGCCACCCCCTGCCGTTCGAGCTGCGCGGCCAGCGCACACGGATCAGCCTGGCAGGTCTCCACCCCGTCCGACACCAGAACGACCGTTGCCGGATTATCCCGGTAGGAGAGGAATTCGGCGGCCTGTTCGACCGCGGCGGTCAGCGGCGTGCGCCCCCGCGGCGTGATGGAATTGACGATTTCGAGAAACGCATCCTTTTCGACCGGTCCGGGCTCGACCATCAGTTCGATATCGGTGCAGTCGCCCGCCTGGCGATGCCCGTAGGCCAGCAGCCCCAGATTGGTCGACTGCGGCCAGGTCTCGACAAGACCGGCCATCACGTCGCGGGCGATCTCGATCTTCGATACGCCCTCGATCTGCCCCCACATGGAGTTCGATCCGTCATAGACGATCATCACATCGTCCGCTGCGGAGGCTGCGATCGGTGCGAGTCCGAACAGAGCAAACGATATGGCGGCAGCGATTGTTTTCATGCGATTGGCTTCCGAGGGTTGGCATTGACCAGGGTTTCCAGCACGGCAGGCTACCGTGGGTCGAAACGGGTGTCCCCCTTCGTTTGAAGGGGGTGAACGGATAATCGGCCACGCAAGACCGGGATGAGGTCAGCCAGGAACGGCCTGCCGATCATCGCCTGCGAGCGGGTCCGAACCATAACCATTGGGGCCGCTGGTTCCCTTGAGGAAGCCAAGCGTCACCAGCGCCCAGATCGCAACGCCGAGAACGACTAGGTTGAGAATCCAGCCGAGCGTGTTCGGCATGTGGATGCTGTGCCCGGCGATAGTCTGATAGCTACCTGTGATGCCGAGGAGATCGCCTGCCTGCGAGACGAGGCCGGGCGCGATAAAGACGGCCATGAGCAGACCGGACTTGCCCCGGTCGTGGAGGCGCTTCACGCCAAGAGCAACGCCGGGATACAGAAACGCCAGTGACAGGATCAGCCCGGCAAGCGCGCCAATAGTCGCGTTCGCAGCCGAGATCGGCATCAGGACAGCAAATGAGATGACTATTGCGATCACGAAAAGGATCAGACTGGCAATCCAGAATGGCTTGCGATTGATGCGCCCTTCAAATGAGGTGTAGAGATAACGGAAATCCATGTTCTGCCTCCTTTTCCTAACCTCTGGCTATACTGACGCCCGCACGCCGAGATATTTGCGGAATTAATGATTCTTTGTGAATCGGCAGGCCTCGACCAACCCAAACTAATTGACCGGAGAATCCGGCGCCCCCTTCGTTCAGAGGGGAAACGGTGAATCTATCGCCATCCCAAAGAGTCTGTGTGAGTGCAATGCAGATGACTTCGGCCGCAGAGACAAAGTTGCTATTTTGTGCGAAGGTGGCGGCTCTGCGATATGTGGTATCTCCGCACCGCCCGCCATCGGTCACGTCCGATCTTGCTGCGTCTGCATTCTGTCGTTCGAGGCTGCCGGGCGATCTATCTCGAATCCCATCTTTCCGAGTTTTGTCCAGACGCCGCGAGTGTGTTCAGCGTCCTCACTCTTGAGCTTTTCGGCCATCCAGATCATTGCGCCGTAGATCATGGCGCGGTCATCGCCGGTCAGATTCACGATGCCCGCTTTGACGACGAGGCCACCGACTTCGATCAGGTGCCGTGTGCGCTTGCGGCGCTCTTTCTGCCAGTCGCGCATTTCATGCCGCGCTCGTGCCGCCTGATGCCGGTTGCGCGCCGCCCGGTTGCGCCGGAGCGCCGCCAGTGTCGCGGTCAGGCGTTGGCGCAGATCGTCGCGATTTGCCGCGAAAGAACGCAGCGCCGCGTTTCGCCCATGCCTCCCTCTTTCCCGCATCGGTCGTTTCCGCCAGCACGACCAGCGCACCGGCCAGTTCGTCGGCGGTGAGCGCATCGGCACCCGTGGCGATCACCAGTTCGCCAAGGTGCTGCACCTTACGGGTTTTGAGTTCCCGCGCCTTGTCTTCCAGCGCCTTCAATTCCGCATCATAGTCTCGTGGTTTGCGCATTTCCGTTTCCTTTCCCGGTCGCAAGTGGTTGATGCGGTAAGGATAGTTGCGTGAGATGTGAAACGCAGTATTGTTGCCGGGACGGTCTGGCACGGCCCGGTCCATCCCGAGATTTTTTCGAGGGAGGGCGCGCTTATACGTCGTTCCGACGTGCGCTTGGCCGTGCCAATGCTTGATCGCGATGGCGATCTATCATCTTCACGTCAAGGTCATTGGCCGCAAGGCGGGAAGCAGCGCGGTGGCGTCCGCCGCTTACCGCTCGGCCTCGCGGATGCGCGACGAGCGCATCGACCGCGTGCAGGACTTTTCCAACAAGCGCGGCGTCGTCCATTCCGAAATCTTGCTGCCCGACAATGCACCCGAGCATCTTGGCGACCGCGAACGACTCTGGAATGACGTTGAAGCGTTCGAGGTCAGGAAGGATGCCCAACTTGCCCGCGAGGTGGAGTTCGCCATTCCGCGCGAGATGACGCAGGCGCAGGGCATCGAGCTTGCCCGCGACTTCGCCCAAGCCGAGTTTGTCGATCAGGGCATGATCGCCGATCTGAATGTGCATTGGGACATCGGTGAAGATGGGATGCCGAAACCCCATGCCCATGTCATGCTCACCATGCGCAGCGTGGACGAGAACGGTTTCGGCCCGAAGGTACGGGACTGGAACCGCACCGAGATGGTCGAACGCTGGCGTGAACGCTGGGCCGAGCATGTCAACGAGCGCCTTGCCGAACTCGACATTGACGCCCGCATCGACCATCGCAGCCTTGAAGCGCAGGGCATCGGGCTTGAGCCACAAAGCCAGATCGGCGCACCCGCGCAGCGCATCGAGGGTGAAGGCATCGAAGCGGCAGACCGTGCCGAGATGCACCGCGAGATCGCGCGCAACAATGGCGTGCGGATCATTGCCGATCCTTCCGTGGCGCTGGACGCGATCACGCATCAGCAATCGACGTTCACGCGGCGCGACATGGCGATGTTCGCGCATCGGCACAGTGACGGCATCGACCAGTTCAACGAGGTCATGGGCGCGATGCGCGGCTCGCCCGATCTGGTCGAACTTGGTCAGGATGCTTCGGGCAATGACCGCTTCACCACGCGCGAGATGATCGAGGCCGAACAGCGTTTGCACCGCGCGGCCGAGATGATGGCGGAGCGCGAACGCCATGAAGTGAACGACACCGAGAGAGAGGCCGCACTTGCGCGGGCCGAACAGCGCGGCCTTGTCCTGTCCGGCGAGCAGGCCGACGCGCTGGCACATGTCACGGACGGGCGCGACCTTGGCATCGTCGTTGGCTATGCTGGGACGGGAAAGAGCGCCATGTTGGGCGTGGCGCGCGAGGCATGGGAAGCATCGGGCTACGAGGTTCGCGGCGTCGCCCTGTCCGGTATTGCGGCCGAGAATCTGGAAAGCGGATCAGGCATCGCGTCCCGCACCATCGCCAGCATGGAACATGGCTGGAAGAACGGGCGCGACATGCTCACCTCGCGTGACGTGCTTATCATAGACGAGGCGGGCATGGTCGGCACGCGGCAGTTAGAGCGGGTGCTGTCCCATGCCGCCGGGGCTGGTGCAAAGGTCGTGCTGGTTGGCGATCCGCAGCAATTGCAATCCATCGAGGCGGGTGCGGCGTTCCGGTCGATCCATGACCGGCATGGTGGCGTCGAGATTCATGAAGTGCGCCGCCAGCACGAGGACTGGCAGCGTGACGCCACGCGCGATCTGGCGACCAGCAGGACCGGCGCGGCGATCCATGCCTATGACGCACACGACATGGTGCATTCCGCTGACACCCGCGAGCGGGCGCGGGACAATCTGATTGATCGTTGGGACCGCGACCGGCAGGCTTCGCCGGATGCCAGTCGCATCATCCTCGCCCATACCAATGCCGAGGTGCGCGAACTCAACGAATCCGTCCGCGACCGAATGCGGGACGCGGGCGATCTAGGCGAAGACGTGCGCGTTACCGTCGAGCGGGGCGAGCGCAGCTTTGCCGCCGGGGATCGCATCATGTTCCTGCAAAACGAGCGCGGGCTTGGCGTGAAGAACGGCACGCTCGGCACCATCGAGCAGATCAGCGTGCAGAGCATGACCGTGCAGACCGATGATGGCCGGAATGTCGCCTTCGACCTGAAGGACTATAACAAGATTGACCACGGCTATGCCGCGACCATTCACAAGGCGCAGGGCATGACGGTGGACCGCATCCATGTTCTGGCGACACCGGGCATGGATGCCCACGGCAGCTATGTCGCCTTGTCGCGCCACCGCGACGGCATGGACCTGCACTATGGCCGCGATGACTTCGCTACGCAGGACAAGCTCATCAACACCCTGTCGCGCGACCGCGCCAAGGACATGGCGACGGATTACGACCCGACGCGGAGCTACGCCGAGCCGCGCGGCATCACCGTCCGCGAGCGCGATGTCGCGATTGAACATTCACGCGCGCCGGGCAATGCCCTCGACCGGATCGACGACATCATCTTCAGCGTGCGCGAGTCCCGTGACGGCGCAGAAGGGCCGGAAAGGGAGACAACCGGCACGGGGATAAAGCAGGAGATCGAGGCGGTAGCACAGGACACTGGAATAGACCCGGAAGACGCCTTGCGCCACGCGCGCAGAATGGCGCTCATCCGTCATGCCCATGCCGTTGGCCAGATCTTCAACGCCGAGGATGCCGGGAGCAAGGCAAGCCCTTCGCAATGGGAAGAACTGGTCGATTCCCGCAGGGCATTCGATGAGGTGCGGCCCTATGGCTGGCAGGACGCGGAAGCGGCCTATGCCAAGGATGAGAGCCTTGCCCATGAGGCGGGATCGGGCAAGGTCAATCGCGCCATCCGCGCCCTGCAACTGGAAACCGAGATTCGCACCAGCCCGGAGCGTCGAGCCGACCGCTTTGTCGAACGCTTTCGCGACCTCAAACAGACTGGCGAGCGCCAATATGCGGCGGGCAACTATTCCGGCTATTACGCCGCCCGCGCCGAGATGGGCAACATGGCGATGAGTCTGGAACGCGATCCGCAGATGGAATCCCTGCTCGAAGGCCACAAGAAGCAACTCGGCATCAGCATGGATTTCGACTCAGGCATGAAGCTCGGGCGGCAACTCGCCCTCAGCCACGGCCTTGGTCGAGGCAGGGACTTGGGTATTGGAATGTAGCCGTAGGCTGCTCCGGCCATTGGAGGGTCGTGAAATAGCGGTGTCAGGATGGAACCGGAAGGTTCAGAGAAAGCCTTTGTTGCTTCCCGAGATGGGGCCGGACCTGAACCGGGCAGTCAAGGCCGCAGCCGCTTCGCGGTGGCGCGTTCCGTGCCAGCCTTGACAGCCCGGTTCACGGCCCGGCAAAGCGTGAGGAAGCAAGTAAGGCTTGGTGGGAGCGTTGACGCTCCTCCTGCGCAGTAAGCGGCTTGATCGCGATCAGTTTCGTGAAGGTATGAGCCAGATCGAATCAGGCTACCGCGTCGGCCGGAATGGGTCTTCATCGAGGAAAACTGCCTGAGCGGGGATGGAGCGGCGGATTCTATCTTTTTCCCATTTACCGCCGATTGCACGCTACAGCACGACGACGCGAAAAATCTTCTTGCGCGCGCGTAACGTCTTGCTCTCACTGGATCAGGGGCATCCAGAAACAAGCAGCAGGAGGCAAGCTGCCATGCCCGCACCAGACCGCATCATCCGTATGGAAACCGTTCGCGCCCGCACCGGCCTCTCCCGGTCCACCATCTACCGCAAGATCAAAGAGGGCACGTTCCCGCCCCAGCTCAGGATCAGCATCCACGGCGCGGGATGGCGGGAATCCGACATCAATAGCTGGGTTGCCAACCCCGTGACGTGGCGCGCCACCAATGACAACGAGGCCCCAGACGGAAAGGTGGCCAACCATGATGCCGGATGACCCGCCCGAACCCGGCAGCTGCCCCATTCCCGCCAACGATAACGACGGTGCGGACGGTCCCGAACCCGAGGCGCTGCGCAAGGTCAACGCTGTCGCCCTCCGGCTTGCCCGCATCATTGGCCGCCGCATGGCGCGCGAGGATTTCGAGAAGGCCATGCACGCCGCAAATGACAACGTGCCATCCAAGAGCCGGACCGATGCCAGCGATCATCATTCCGGCGATGATGACGACCAATAGCGGCCGGGATTCTGGTCTTTTGCATTGAAAGATTGGGATAGAGATGCTATCTAGATTGTGTATCTAGAAGGAGATCGACATGGCCTTGAGCATCAAGACCGAGGAAGCGGACCGGCTGGCGCGGGAATTGTCCCGCCTGACCGGCGAGACCATGACGGACGCCATCACCCAGGCCATGCGCGAGCGGCTGGAACGGCTGCGCGCCGAGCAGGAGGCGCAGCACGACTACATTTCCCGCATGAAGGCTTTCGTACGCGAGCGCGCCGGACGCTATGACCATCGCCCCGTCACGAAACAGGAATGGGATGAAGCAGTCGGCGACACGCCCGAAGAACTTGGCTTCTCCCGATGATGGTTGTCGATGCGTCCGCTATCATTGCGATCATGTTCGAGGAGCCGGAAGCGCCGGACTGCATGGCCGCTCTCCAGGCAGGCGATTCACGTCTCATATCGGCGGTGAATTATGTCGAGGCGGGCACCGTCATGGCGGGCCGGATCAGGGATGGGGATCGGCGCGAAGCGATTGCCGATTTGGACGCGTTTCTGGCCGATTTCCGCATATCCATTGCATCCATAGACGACAATCTTGCCCGTGCCGCCATGAGGGCGCGTCTGGATTACGGCAAGGGATTTGGCACACGCGGCGGCCTGAACTTCGGCGACTGTTTCGCCTATGCCCTCGCCAAACGACATTCGGCCCCGCTTCTGTATGTCGGCGACGATTTCGCGCTGACCGACGTTCAATCCGCATTGTCACGATAGCTGCGGAGAGTTCGAGAATGGCCAAGAAATGGCGAGGCCAGGAACGAACGAGAGAAAAGGAATAGGACCATGACCCGCGTTGCCCTTTACGCCCGCTATTCCTCCGACAATCAGCGTGACGCTTCCATCGAGGACCAGTTGCGTCAATGCCGCGAGCGCGCCGCCCGCGAGGGCTGGACCGTGGTGGAGAGCTATTCCGACCGCTCTATCTCAGGCGCTTCCCTCATCCGCTCCGGCATTCAGTCCTTGCTTGCCGACGCGCAGGCGGGCCGCTTCGACATGGTGCTGTCCGAGGCCCTGGACCGGATCAGCCGCGATCAGGAGGATGTGGCGGGTGTCTTCAAGCGTCTGCGTTTCGCAGACGTGGCGATATTCACCCTGTCCGAAGGCGAGATCAACGAGCTTCATGTCGGCTTGAAAGGCACCATGAACGCCCTGTTCCTGAAAGACCTTGCCATCAAGACCCGTCGCGGCATCCGGGGCCGCGTGGAAGCCGGCAAGATTGGCGGCGGCAATGCTTTTGGTTATCGTGTGGTCCACCAACTCGATGCGCGGGGAGAACCCATCCGGGGCGAGCGCGAGATCATCGAGGAACAGGCCGAGGTAGTGCGCCGCATCTTTCGTGAATATGTCGCCGGCAAGGGACCGCAGCGCATCGCCGCAGACCTGAACCGTGACGGCTTCCCCAGCCCGACCGGCAAGCGCTGGAATGACAGCACGATCCGGGGAAATCGCACTATCAGCTCCGGCATCCTCAATTGCGAGCTTTACATCGGCATCATTCGCTGGAACCGGCAGCGCAAGGTGAAGAACCCAGACACCGGCCACTTTGCCTATCGGCTCAACCCGGAAAGCGAATGGATACGCGCGGAGGCTCCCGAGCTTCGTATCGTGCCACAGGAGCTATGGGATGCTGCCAAGGCGCGGCAGGATGAATTGAGCACGCTCTACCATGCCGAGGCATCGCGGGAGGGGGTGAAGCGCGGCCTTGCCAGGAATGGCAAGCTCAACGCCACCCACCGGCCGCGCAACCTGCTCTCCGGCCTCATGATCTGTGGTTGCTGCGGCGGCTCCTATGCCAAGCGCGGGCAAGACCGCTATGCCTGCACCAATCATGTCCTGGGCAATGGCTGCGACAATGCCCGCACGGTAGGCCGCAAGGCCCTGGAGACCCGAGTGCTCACCGGGCTGCGCGATCACATGATGACGCCGGATATGGCGGCGGAAGCCATGCGCGCTTATGCGCAGGAAACCAACCGCCTCAACCGCGAGCGCCGCGCCACCGCCGAAGCCAGCCGCAAGGAACTGGCGGAGACAACGAAAGCCATTGCCGAGATCGTGCGCGTCATCGAGCAAGGTGGCTGGCACCGTGCCTTGTCCGACCGGCTCACCGAGTTGGAGACGAAACAGGACAGCCTCACCGCCCGCCTGTCCGACGTTCCGCAGGACGCCCTCGACATTCATCCCGGCATTGCCGAAACCTTCCGGCGTCGGATCGAGCGATTGACCGAGGCGCTCGACCATCCCGAGGATGCGGGGGAGGCCGCAGAGGCCATCCGGGAGATCATTGACCGTATCGTCATCACCCCCGGCCCGACGCGCAAGGATACTTCCATCACCTTGCAAGGCGAGTTGGGCACCATCCTCGACTGGATCGACCGAACCGGGAAACCGGGCTACAGGCCTGCGCCTGACACCGCTGCATCGCGTTTGTCGGTCTCGGTCAAAACTCGGGCTTGACCCGAGGGGACTATACTTTTTCGGAAGTTCGGAAAGTGCAGAGCCCTCGGGTCAAGCCCACTGGTGTCCGGTTTAGCTTTTCTCGAGGTTCAGGGCGAACTGTCGTGGGTCTGATTTTGGCCTTGGCGGTGGAGTTTTGAGGGCGTTGATTGGCCTTTTGTGCATGAGGTTGAGACGC
>JAAZLP010000132.1 GCA_012799265.1 Phyllobacteriaceae bacterium
CCGCGGTTTTACGAGATCAGCGAAGGCGCCATCACCATTGACGGCATCGACATTCGCGACATGACGCAGGCGAGCCTGCGCAACCAGATCGGCATTGTGCAGCAGGACGTGTTCCTGTTCAGCGGCACTCTGCGCGAAAACATCGCCTATGGGCGTCTCGACGCGAGCGAAGAGGAAATCCTCGCCGCGGCACGCAGCGCAAGGCTGGAATCCGTGATTGCCCGGCTGCCCAACGGCCTCGATACTTTGGTTGGTGAGCGCGGGGTAAAGCTCTCCGGCGGGCAGAAGCAGCGCGTCGCCATTGCGCGCATCTTCCTCAAGAACCCGCCGATTCTCGTGCTCGACGAAGCCACTTCGGCGCTGGATACGGCCACCGAACTAGCCATCCAGCAATCGCTGACCGAGCTGTCGCAGGGCCGCACGACGCTGGTGATCGCGCATCGCCTTGCCACCATCCAGCATGCCGACCGCATCGTCGTTGTCGATGAGACCGGCATCGTGGAGGAGGGGCCACATCAGCAATTGCTGGAGCGCAAGGGCGCCTATGCGCATCTGCACGAAGCCCAGTTCGGTGGGCTGGCCGCCATGCAGGCAGGGCAGTGACGCCGGTCTTCTTCGAAGCCACGGTGCTGCGGTCGGAATTGCTGACGCCGGGCATGATGCGCATGACCTTTGGCGGGGAGCCGATCCGGCATTTCCTGGGCACCGGCGTGCCGGACGAATTCGTGCGCCTCTTCTTTGCCAATCCGGCGACCGGCAGGGTGCATCTGCCGCTTGCTACCGCCGACGGGCGCTGGACCTATCCCGATGGCGGCGTCGATGCCCTGCGCTTTGGCACCTATACGATCCGCCATCATCGGCCGGATGTTGGCGAGATCGACATCGATATCGTCATCCATGACGGTGGCACTGCCAGCGCCTGGGCGCAGCAGGCCGTGCCCGGCACGACCATCACCATGAACCAGCCCAACGGGCTCTATGCGCTGCCCGAGGATGCCGAATGGCAATTGCTCGCCGCTGACGCAACGGGCCTTCCGGCAGTAGCGCGCATTCTCGAAGAGACACCTGAACATATTCAGTCGCGCGTTTTCATCGAGGTCGCCGCAGCCGATCATGAGCAGGAACTGCCTTTTCATCCGCTTGCAAACGTCACCTGGCTGCATCGCAGCGGCAATGGCGTTGCCCCGAGCCGGATGGCTGACGTGGTGCGGTCGATGCCCTTGCCGGCGACGCCCGGCTATATCTGGGCGGCCGGCGAGCAGCGGGTTGTGCGGGCAATCCGCAAATTCGTGCGCCAGGAGCTTACCCTGAAGCCGGAACGCTATCAGCTGGTCGGCTACTGGACGCATAATAACGAGGACTGGAAGGAACGCTGGAACGCCGTTCCGCAGGCGGTCAAGGACGCGATCGACGCCAGTTTCTCCTCCGGGCGCGATGTCGAGACGGTGCGTGACGAATATTATGCCACGCTGGAGAAGTACGGTCTCTAGCTTGCCGCCGGATCGCGCCGGCGCTACCAAGCGCAAATGAAGAGACTGGGTTTTCTGGGCGCCATGAACCGCGACATCGTCGCGGCTGTCGAGGCACAAAAGGTGATCGACGCGCTGGGGCTCGACGCCATGCCGCTTGTCGAGACGGGGGTCTCTGACGCGGTGGCAGAGGCGGGTGCCGAACTGCTGAGCGGGCAGGGCGCCAATGTCATTCTCGGCGGCTCGGCCTTCAACACGGCGCGCGTCGTCGCGCTGCTCAATGCTGACAACCCGGCGCTGGCGCTGAGCTTTATGGGCCTCGCCGGCGCTGTGGGCGGCGCCTATCCCCATCTTGAGGCGCTCGAGCAATGGTCGGTCCATGCAGGGTCGGTCACGCCAAGCCCACTGGCCCCGGCGACCTGCATCGCGCTGGTCGAACCACATGGGCGGACGCTTCTCACGGCAACCGGCGCCAATGCCGAGATCGCGGACCTCATCCGCAGTGACCGTGGTCGCCTCGCCGTGGCTATGGCGGGCTGCGACGTGGTGCATATTACCTCGTACCTCGACCCAGAGGTGCCGGGCCTGATCGCCGACCTGGCCGCAGGCGCGCGCCGCATCAATCCCGCCCTGCAGATATCGCTCGACCCCGGCACCGGCTGGATCATACCAGGCGGCGAGGGGCTTGCCCGTCTGATGCAGGCGGCAAATATCCTTCATCTCAACAGCGAGGAATTTGCGCATCTGGGCGGCCCGGCGCGGATCGAAGCGATCATGGACGGACTGGCACAGGGGCCGGCGCTGGTCGTCACGCGCACCCACTGCGGGGCGGTGGTCTATGAGCGAGACATTGCCGGAAATCTCAAGGCTTACGCGCTCGACGACACTCCGCTGCCACCGGAGGAAATGGTGCTGGACGCAACCGGTGCCGGCGACACCTTTTGCGGCGGTTTCCTCTGGGCTCTTCTCGGACAATCGGCCTCTCCCCGCGAGGCCGCTGCGCTGGGCTTTGCCCTTGCGCGCCACAAGATCAGCCAGAACGGCCCGCTGACTGCCATCCCCGCGCTTCACATCGCGACGGGACACACAAGCGCCAGCGCTTGAAAATCAGCCGCGCGACTGTTACGTCGGCTATGGCTGGTCTCGTAGCTCAGCAGGATAGAGCACAGGATTCCTAATCCTGGGGTCGTGGGTTCGAATCCCGCCGGGACCACCAGCTAGCCCATTGATTTCGCTGAACCAGCCCACAGGCCTATTGGGGCGACCTGGGCGCTGGGGCGACATTGGGGCGACTGCCTGAGAATCACAGGAATGGTGCGGAAAACCGGGCGTTACCGGAAAATCGGCATTTTACCGATAACTCGACAATCGCTGTGCACCACCCCTTGCATAAATGTTCCGGTTTCGTTCATGTAGGGGCATGACCAACTCGCCGCCCAGCTCTCTTTTCTATCGACCGCGACTTGGCCAGGCGGCCAAAGTCGGGCAGCTGGTCGTGGCACGGTGCATTCTCTGCAAGCGCAGCCAGCACTACCTCGCTTCCGACCTAGTCACTGTGTACGGCGCTGACACCTACATTGAGGACGTTTTTGGCGGCGCTTGCCCCCATTGCGGCTCAGGCTATTTCTGGAGCGTCAGGACCCGCTATCCAACCAACGACGATGTAGGACACCTCAAGATCCGGCGGCCGGCAGGCGTCAGGACGATCCAGCTCTGGAAGGATGAGTATTACGGACCGCCGGCTTAGAGCTTGGCGACGGGCGACGGGTCATCGAGATCGATGACCCGACAAGGATCGAATCCGAGCCGCTGTTCGTGGCTGACGAACCTATAGCCGCGCGGGTTCGACACCACCCGTGTGTTGCCGACCACGTAGTCTTGGCACTCATGGATGTGCCCATGCATCCAGATATCCGGGGCCGTGGGACCGTGCATCATGGCGTCCAGGTCGCTGGCGTAGCACCAGTCCAGCTGACCCTTGTAGAAGCCGTCGAGGCTGCGAGCTGACGGCGCATGGTGGGTCACCACGACCGTCGGGCCGTTGAACGGCACCGCCAGTTCGGTCTCAATGTAGGTCCTCGTCCGCCGGTGCAGGGCGATAGTGTCCTCGGGCCGCATACGCTTCCTCTTGCCCGGCTGCTTCGTCGACCAGCGGCGGATGTGCCGGTAGTCGCCCATGCCGTAGCGTCCGGCGGCCTCTGCAATGCGGTGGCCCATCGTGCCGTGGCCCAGGCCAAAATCGGTCCAGAGAGTGCCGCCGACGAAGCGCACGCCGTCGATTACGACGCTGGTGTCATCGAGCAGATGGATGCCGAGCTCGCCGCCGAGGTCGCGACCGCGCTGGCGCATCTCGTCGATCGTGAACTTCTGGTCGGCCGCGCCGCCGACATAGAAGTCGTGATTGCCCGGCGTGACGATCACCGGCACGCCGGCGAAGCGTTCGGCGATCCATAGGATCGATGCCGTCAGCGGCACGTCGATGTCGCCGGCAAGCACCACGACGTCGAAGTCGTCGGGCGCGTTGGCCAGTGGATCGAACGCGGTCTCAGGGTGGCGGGACGCCTGCGGATCGCGGACGAACTCCTGATGCAGGTCGGAGAGAAGCCATGCCCGCATCAGTTGTATCCGCCGTCGTAGTTAGCCTCGAACTCGTCGCGGAGGGTCTCGGCGGTGTCGAGCATGACACCGTACCTAGATGCGATGTAGCAGACCATGGCGTCGACGTGGTCGCCGGTGTGCTCGCGGAACCAGCCTTCCAGACGCTTGAACATCATACCGTCGGCGTCGTCGAGCACGCGCATCGGGAGGTCGAGTTCGGCGGACGGCTGCTTGAAGCCGCAGCGAGCACGGACGTCAGCGGGGTACAGGCCGGCGTAAGCGGAAGGCGTCGGGGTGGGGATCTTCATGCTCGGGCTCCGTATCCATGGGTTGAGGTGTTGGCGGCAATGTCGAGCACGTGCTCGAAGCGCTGCCTGATCGTCGCGACGACGGCACTGAGATCCGGCACCGGCACAGCCCAGCGGTGCTGCTGCCGCATGAGGTCCCAGGCGGCGCCGTTGGCCGCGATGTACTCATCGCTGTATGCCGGATTGAATCGTGTCTTCGTCACGCTGCCGCGTGCGTTCCGCTCGACCGTCGGCATCATCGGAGGCTTTCTCTCACCGAACCGCTCCTGCGGAACAATAGACCAGCCGTTCGAAAGGCAGGGCCAGCCGAAGCGCTCGAACACGAAGTTCTGTGTGTTCCTATCTACGAACCCGGTTTCATAAAGATCGCGATTGTTCTCAATCAGTTGATTGCTGATCTCGTCATCCGCGTAACGAAACGACCGGCGCATGTGCCAGCCAATGTAGCGGTCGGACTTGAGATAATGAGCGCGCCAATGTGCTCGCTCGTCATCACTGGCGAAGCCAGTGACCCGCGACTTGCGGATTTCGGCTTCAAGCTGGGCGAGCTTCCCGCGCTTTGGCGGTGGGTAGTTAGTTGAATCGGTCATGTAGAGTTGTCCATATCAGATGAGCCGTTTGCAGCGGCTATGTCCCTCATGATGCTCGGAGCGGTAGAATAGTGCAAGCACTGCAAAGACATAAAAAAATTACTCAGTCATTGTAACGGCAGTCCAACACGCTCCAGCCCAATGTTTACAGGCCCTCCCAAGGATCGGCGTAAGAATTCATTCGATTTTTGATGGATTGATTTTCCAGATCTGCTCGAAATCTTACAAGCGCCGGTTGATGCTTTCGCTGTCCGACTGGACCATCTGTCAAATCCGACCGATTCGGGGCGCGTGTGTATGTGAGTGGTGTCCAGCCTGATCATTTCCTCTCTCACAGAGAGCGCGAGTTCGGAGATCGCGTGATGAATGCGGTCCGGCAAGCGGGTGCGGCAGGCTGCCTAGGCAGTTTTTGCATCTGAACGGCGCATCCCGGCATCTTCTGCATGTCTCAGGTAGATTTTGCATGAGTGCGTTTTCGTCAAACCTGCTGCCTGTAAGTGACTGTTTGGGAAACGTTTTTCGGCAATGTCTCGCCATCTCAACTACACGGCAACTCACAGTGTATTTGCCGGCGCGTCGCGGATGTCATAAACCCTTGAATATATACGGCGCCGATGTCCCATCGGTGACGCGCAGCACCGGGGCGACCTGGAACCAGGGAAAGCCCGGTAGACCTTGGTCCGCCGGGCTTTTTGATTGGCCTCACTATTCGCTATCCCGTCATAACGAGATTGCGCGTAGTCAGTCTATGGGAGCGTGCTGGTCGCAGCTCGTCAGCCACCAGCCGCCCCGATGACGCACCCGTCCAGGCGCCCCGCATGTCTCGCAGATGTGCATCGAGACATGCTCTGCCGCATCGATGATCTGCCGCCCAAGCACGCCCGGATCGCCCGAGAAGTAGAGGCGCAGGCCGGCCCACTTCTCCTTGATTTGCTCCGTCCGCCAGACCAGGTCCCCGGTCTCCTCGATCCAGGCGAATGTCGAGTGCAGCAGGTCGGACCAGCCAGCATTGCACTCGCAGACGCTCTGGCACGCAGGATGGATCTCGCGCAGACGGTCCAGGTCCTCATCGGTCGGCGCGCCTCCGGCAGCGCGGTGACGCATCGTCCGGCCGACGAGCTCGACGAGAAGCTCGCGGCTGAACGGCACGCCTCCTGTATAGTCACTGCCGCCGATCCTGTTGGGTGGCACGCCGGGTGTGATCGACCACACCAGCGAGGCGGCGTCGTTGCCCACGACGCCGAGGCTGTCCAGGGCCGGATCGCCAAACAGGGCGGCTCGGACGATGGTACGCATATCGTCAGCAATGGTCATCTGAACCTCCCAGCACGTCCTCGGCCGCCGCCACCCCGACTTCAGCGAGCGCATCGACGATTGATGGCAGCCAAGGCTTGCCGCGGCCGGAAGCGAGCAGCGCGCGGATCGTTGTCTTGCATGGCGCCGCCAGTGCTGCCTGTGCCAGAGCTCTGGCTTCCGGATCATGCATCTCGACCATGCCGACGACGAAGCGGAACAGGTGCCTTGCGAAGCGACGGTCCTTGTCACCAATCACCATCAGCACTTCCCGAGCAGCTTATCGCGGCCGTCGAGGATGGACGTGACGATCCGCATCAGCTGACGGATTGACCCGCCGGGCCAAGCCGACCGGATGAGGTCCATCTCGTCTTCTCCGAGCGGCTGAAACCAGCGCGGATCGATGCCGCGCTCCCGCGCGACGCGATCGACGATCTGCTTGGTCAGCACGCTGAGGTGCTGCCACCCTGGCGTCGGCATCGTCAGCACGCGCATGCGGTCCCTGACCGGAGCCGCAACGCCGTCGAGGCTGTTGGCTGTCGCGAAGTGGCTGACCATGCTGAGATCGACCTCTACCTCTAGCGCCAGGTCTCGATAGCGTCGCGCCTGATCGGGCTCGAGCATCGGCAACAGGGCATCAAGCGGCGAGCCGTTGTCACGTCGCGTGCCGACCTTCTCGATCTCGTCCCAGATGACCGCCACGCTGGCCTTGCCAGCGCGCTTGATGAGCTGGAGAGGTACGCTCTCGCGAGCGCTAGACCACTGTGCTGATGTGCCCATCATGCTGGCGTCGTGAACACCTGCGAAGCTTTGCAGCTCGCAGGGCAAACTGACGGGTTCACAGATCGCCCGCGCCAGCGAGCTCTTGCCCGATCCTGGCTCGCCGACGAGCAGTGTCGGCCGGAAGCGCACGTCTTCGCGGGCGGCCAGGTCACCGAGCACGATATCAATGATCTCGGCGGCATGCGGCCAGCGCTCGACAAGCGTCCGGCGCTGTGCCGCGAGATCACCGCGCCGGACGACCGGCATCGGTCGTCCAGCATAATCTCGCCAGCCCTTGTTGATCTCGCGGCGCCAGTTGGTCCCAACGTCTGAAAGTAGAGGCACGACGATCAACCCGGGCGCCCATGCGTCACCAGCGTCCCGCTCGGAGTCTGGGTCTCCGCCAAGCACTGCGCGCATCAGCTCGTCTGCCTTCGCGTCCTGCTCTTCGGCCTCCTTTTCCTCGATCAACGAGGCTGCAGCGTCGTAGCGAGCGATCAGTCGCCCCGTCTGCCGCAGATCATGCAGACCGGCTTCGAGATAGTCCGGCATTGTGTTGTGCTCAGCGAGCATCAAGCCGCGTGCGACTGCCATCCGAAGGACGATGTTCATCGCGCTGATGCGCCAGATTGTGCCGCGCTCAGTGATCGCGTCTGCGGCACGCTTGCGCGCTGCAGCGTCAGCTGAGCATGCCAGATAGAGATCGATGCGCCGCACGCTTGATGTCTCGACACCGTCGAGGGCCGCGCGGACGTCAGTCATGGCGTCGACGTCGCAGACATTCATAAGTCGCTCAACAGCATTGCGGATTTGTGCAACACGCTCCGGCGAAGCGTTCTGCTCAATGAACGTCTGCGTCCTGCTGTTATACAGCCAGTCCTGTGCCCAGGCGCGCATGTCACGGACGATGCTGCCGCCGAAGAAGGGGGCGCCGGACTGCAGATCGCCGAGCGTCGGCAGCTTTCCAGCCTTAATGATTTCATGCGCGCGATCGCGCTCAGACAAGAACTCGCTGTCAGCCGCGACAGCTGAATTATCAGTCATGTATTGGATTCCTGAAAAGCAGGTCGGATGCCGAACGAAGCGGCGGCGATGGTGCTTATCGGGTGTGTAGTCGAATGAATGACATGAGTGGTCACTGCGGTGCGCTGTGGCACTCCGACGGACGTCGGGCTGGGCCCAGCGATGAGACTAGTGAATGTCTCACTTTCATGGGTTATGCAAGGGCATAAAAATCGTACGGTTAACAGTTGATTTATGCAAGTGCATAATTATGATGTATCTCATCAATGCAGCGACGGTCGCTGCCGGAGGTCAAAGATGGCTAAAGTTCACTGCCGTGCCGCGAAGATTATCATCGATAACTCCGCGCTTCTGGATAAGGAGCATCACAAGCGCTCGCTCAAGGTCCATATCGATCGCACCCGTGATGACGGCAAGTGGACGATGAGCCGGGTGGAGTGGGTGCCAGGCACCTCACGCAACGACGATGAGTACGACGACGATATCAACCGCGGCTATTTCGAGCACATTCCGCTCAAGAATTGTGTGCTCGACGATGTCTGGGACGCCCTGGCTGTGAAAGAAGCGATCATTGAAGTCGTGGCGTCGGCTCGCCAGCGGGAGTTCGCTTTCGAGCATGTGCTCGCTGTTTCAGCGCAGGACCTACAGCCCGGCTTCGGCGAGGACCGCCCCCGCGGATATCACACGGCGATGTTCGATGACCGGCTCTGAGATGAAATCCATCCGCGCCGCGCTCGGCTTGTCTGCTGTCCAGCTCGGCCGGGCCGTCGGCTACACCGGCGGCGATGCTACGATCGCTGTCATGATCTCAAAATACGAAAACGGCAGCCGAACAATACCACGCCATCTCGAACGTCTGCTGCATATGTTCCACTGGCACGGCGTTCCGGCAGGATGGACATCAAAATTTCCCGCTGATCTACATACGCCCACAACGGATGAGGGCCCCTAGGGGCCCTCACATTATTCAGCG
>JAAZLP010000133.1 GCA_012799265.1 Phyllobacteriaceae bacterium
AGTAGGAGCCCTGTTATGCGCGTTCTCGCCGCTCGCGCTGATTGCCGGCCTTCTGTTTGCGTTCATCTCGCCGTTTTACGGCATCTTGATGATCGCAGGCATTTTGGGCGTGATCGCCGCCCTGCTCCTGCAGGAACCTCACCGTCGCTGACGGTTCCTGGCGGGATGCGACGCTCTTCAGGTTACAGTGTGATTTTCCGCGCAGAACTGACCCGGGGGGGATGCGGACAAAAACTTGGACCGTTTTTACGTCGCAAGGCCGAGGCTTTCACGATATTCGATCGGGCTTCGGCCACCAAGCGACATCTTGATGCGGGTTTCGTTATACCAGCGGATATAGCCGTCAACTGTGTCTCCGAAGTTCACACACTACACGACTCGCAACCTCAGGCTCTTCGGAATGACGATTTTCCGGTCGACGATGGGCTCGTCCTGGCCTGATCGCAATCGGCGGCGGAGTTCATCAAAACCTGTTCTGAACCAGGATCTCTCGCAATAGCCATGCTTCTTCCGGGCTGGGTATTTCTGGCCAAGGCGTTTGACCGCGGCACGGCACACCAACGCGATGGCGATTGCGGTGATCGCAACCAGGAGGCTCAACTTATGCGCGAGCGTGAGGCGGGTATCCTCAATATTCAGGCCCTTCGTCTTGCTGTCCGCGAACAGGCATTCGATGAACCACCTCTTGCGGTAATAGCGCAGAATGCGACCACCACTGGCAGGCAGAGAAGACGCCACGACGAGCAGCTCGCCTCCCTTGATCCGCCGGGCGCCAAAGTGGAGCTCGATGTCGGGGTGCCCAGCCTTGGCAGGCAAAACGGCGGTAAAGCCGCGTTCGCCCTTGCAGCGCGACAACCAGGAGCGCAGCGACAACTCGCGCCCATCCACCCGGATGATCTGTTCCTCCTTCAGGCGGATCGCAAACGGGATGCCGTGGTCCTTGAGGAATGCGAACCATTCCTGCCCGATGAATTCGCGATCGGCCAGCAGCATGCGCACGGTCGAGGCCTCGAAGCGCGCAAGGTAGCGCCGCATCAGATCAATCCGCTGCGCCGTGGTGCTGTTGCCGCAATGCGCGAGAAGGCTCCACATCAGGGGAACCCGAAACTTTTCCGTGACAACGGCAAGGACGAGGATGTTGACATCGGCCTTGCCGATCTTCCAGTTGGTTCTGTCGAGGCAGAGATACCATTTCTGCGGTCGACCGATCAGGGCGACAACCAAACCGACAGCCCAGTCTTCCGGCAGGACAACATGCTGGAAAAAGCGCTGCAGTCGCCGATAGGTCGATGCAACCTTTGCGCGACCCGGACGTTCCGTCGCGATATGCGTCAGGTTCACCGTGCGGGCACTGATCATGCCCAGCAAGAGCAGGCACAAGGTTTCAAGTCGCGACTTGCCCAGCGGCACATGCGCGGTTAGCGTTTCTTTCAGATCGGCGAGAGCACGGGAATTCAATGGACCGTTCCTTTGGCGAGGTCGAGTCCATCAGAAGACTCGCTTTCGCCGATCACCGCCACCCCGAAAACCTCCGTGTCGTGTAGTGTGCCGAACTCATTAGATTTGCCCATGTGGGCGGTTTGAGCAACGGGGGCTGGCGCGTAGCTGGTCATATTGCGCAGCGGCAGGCCTGGTTGCGGGGTGAAGGTTTGGGCAAACTCGACGGGCGTTCTCCAGCCAAGCAGCGAATGAGGGCGTGCATTGTTTTAATCCTGCCGCCATTCAGCCAGAGCCGCTCG
>JAAZLP010000134.1 GCA_012799265.1 Phyllobacteriaceae bacterium
CGCCCCTATCCAGCCATAACCGGATGAATGCCGCATTGGGTGGCACTTCGCTGCTTGAGATCACCTGTCGGTATGTCTGCCGCATGGTTTCACCACTGGTTTACCATGCGATGCTGCGCGCCGACCGTTAACGCGGCGCGAGCGTGGCACTGCGGACTAGCGCTATTGGGGCGGTTCCGTAGTCAGTCCTTGTTGAAGAGCTTGCCGAGCATTTCAGCCAGCGGACCGGTCTTGGGCACTTCTGCCTGTGGTTTCGCGGGCCGTGCCTGGCGCACGTGGCTCTGGGCGGGTTTTTCTGCGGGCTTTTTCTTGTCGTCCTCGCCGGCGATAGCAAGCGCAAGCTTGTTCATGAAGCCGGCGTCGTCGCCCTTGAGCAGGAGAGGGGTCTGCCGGGCGATCTCATCCAGCAGCGGATCGAGCCAGGCCTTGTCGGCCTTTGCAAAGTCTCCGAGCACGTGCGGGGTGACAAATTCCTTGCCCGGATGACCGATGCCGAGGCGGACGCGCTTGTAGTCGAGACCGATCTGCGGGTCGATGGAGCGCAGGCCGTTGTGGCCACCATTGCCGCCGCCGACCTTGACCCGCACCTTGCCGGGGGCGAGGTCCAGCTCGTCGTAAAAGACGATGATGTCGCTGTTGTCAATCTTGTAGAAGCGGGCGACCTGCTGAACGCTGTCGCCGGACTTGTTCATAAAAGTCTGGGGTTTGAGCAGCAGCACGCGCTCGCCGCCGACATTGCCTTCCGCCAAAAGTCCGGCATGCTTGGATTTCCAGGTGGAAATACCGTTCGCCGACGCAATGGCATCGATGGCCATGAAGCCGATATTGTGACGATTGCCGGCATATTGGGCGCCGGGATTGCCTAGACCTACCAGCAGTTTCATCAAACCAACCCTTGAAAACAAACAAGGCGGCCAAAAGGCCGCCTCGTAAACATTCGCGGTGCCTTGGAGATTACTCCGAAGCAGCCTCTTCGCCAGCAGCTTCTTCGGACTTCAGGCCCGACGGAGCAACGATGGTGGCGATGGTGAAGTCACGATCGGTGATCGCTGGGGTCACGCCCTTGGGGAGCTTGACGGCGGAGATGTGGATCGAGTCACCGATTTCGGTGCCGGTCAGGTCAACAGAGATCTCTTCCGGAATCGCGTTGGCCGGAGCGACGACTTCAACGGTGTGGCGCACAACGTTAAGCGTGCCGCCGCGCTTCAGGCCTGGGCTGGCTTCTTCGTTGTGGAAGACAACGCCAACTTCGACGTGCAGCGTGGAGTTACCCGAAACGCGCAGGAAGTCGATGTGGACCGGCTGGCCCTTGACGACGTCGAGCTGATAGTCGCGCGGGATCACCTTGTGGATGGTGCCGTCAACGTCCAGATCGAGGACGTGGGACTTGAAACCACCGGCATAGATTGCCTTGTGGGCGTCCTTGTAAGCGACGGAAACGGTGACGGGGGGCTTCTTGTCACCATAGATAACAGCGGGAACTAGTCCCTGACGACGAGCTTCGCGAGCGGCCCCCTTGCCCACTCCCTCACGCGCGTGTGCCTTGAGCACTTTATTGGCAGCCATGGAAATCATCCATTCTGGGTTGGTGTATGCTGTCACTACAACAACATACGCGCCCGTCCTCCAGGGGTGACGAGCGCTTCATGGGCGGCGGTATAGAGCAAACATGCCGAGCCAGCAAGGGATTCTATGGGGCTTCGAGCCCTGCATTGGAGGCATTCGAACCCCTGTCGATGCCCTTGCGCCAGATGACCGCCGAATGGGGATTTCTGCCGCCGCCTGACCCCTCGTCCTCAAGCCGAATTTTGTTTGAGCCGGCGAAGGTTGAGTGGTGATTGGAGCGTCAAATAAGGATTTGATCCAAGCTTAGGATTGTATCGTTTTCGCTGAGTCGGCCCGTCGTCCCTGCCACCATTTTTCCTTCGGGATGGGAACCAAGTCCTTGTCTTAGCTGTTGTTTCGCTGACGGCCCTGTGCGGGCGAATATCTGCAGGGGGCTGCACATGGCCATTCCAAGGTCGATCTTGCCACGCTTTATCAAAACCTCTCCGTGGCGATGTGTATGATCGGGCGCGACGGCCGTCTTCTGAGACGCGCACGTTGCGGCGCAGATTGCCGAGAGGATGATCGCGGGGGTCAGTGCGCTCGCGATCCCACATGATGGTGGGATTGGCGGAAGGGTGACGGTCAGCTGTGGTGTGGCGAGCTCATCCTGCCTGTCGGACGCGATGGTGGGCGCACCAGGTACCACCTTGGTCGGTGCTGCAGATCGGGCGCTCTATGAAGCCAAGGCAGCGGGGCGGAACTGCTATCGAATAGCACCGCCGCCCGCGCTGGACTTCCACGATGGCTTAGTCAAACAGGCTTGAGACGCTCTGCTCGCTGGCGGTGCGGGCGATCGCTTCGCCGATCAGCGGGGCGATGGTCATGCGGCGGATATTGCCGGCGGCCTTGGTAGCATCGGTTTCGAGGATCGAGTCGGTGACGACCAGTTCCTTGAGCTTGGACGAGGCGATGCGCTCCGAGGCAGCACCCGAGAGGACGCCGTGGGTGATGTAGGCGGAAACTTCCTTGGCGCCAGCCTTGAGCAGGGCCTCGGCAGCGTTGACCAGGGTGCCGCCACTATCAACGATGTCGTCGATGAGGATGCACGTCTGGCCGGAAACGTCGCCGATGATGTTCATGACCTCGGAAACGCCGGCGCGTGGGCGGCGCTTGTCGACGATGGCGAGGCTGGCGCCGATGCGGCTGGCAACGTTACGGGCACGAACCACGCCGCCTACGTCGGGCGAAACGATCATGACGTTCTTGACGTCGTAATTGTCCTTGATGTCGCGCACCATGACCGGCGCGGCGGTGAGGTTGTCGGTCGGGATATCGAAGAAACCCTGGATCTGCGCTGCGTGCAGGTCGAGCGTCAGAACGCGGTTGGCGCCGGCTTCGGTAATCAGGTTGGCAACCAGCTTGGCCGAAATCGGTGTGCGCGGAGCAGACTTACGATCCTGGCGAGCATAGCCGTAGTAGGGCAGTACAGCCGTGATGCGACGAGCCGAGGAACGGCGGAGCGCATCGATGATGATGAGCAGTTCCATCAGGTTGTCGTTTGACGGGTAGCTGGTCGACTGAAGAACGAAAACGTCCTCGCCGCGCACGTTCTCGTGCACCTCGACATAGACTTCATTGTCAGCAAAGCGCTTGACCGTGCAGTCCGTCAGCGGGAGTTCGAGATAGCTGGCGACGGACTGCGCCAGCGGACGGTTGGAGTTGCCGGTCACCAGCTTCATGGGCGCGATCCTGTCTTAACTAACCCCGGGAGAAGGGCCCTTCAGTTTCGCGGCACCATTAGCGAGTCGATCCCGGACTCGCAACGCCACTTTCGGCGGATCGGTAAACTAAACCTGCGACATGGCGACCACAGCCACCTGCCGGCCGGTGCGCGTGCCCTTGTGAGTGGCGTAGCGGTGGGAGAAATAACGGTGCGGATGTGCGTATGTACAGGAGCCCACGCGCTCGATACTGCGGAGACCTGCGGCGCGCAATTGCGTTTCAACAAAGCCAGGCAGATCGAAATGCGGCTGGCCTCCCGGGGGCGTCGTGAAGTGATGGCTGCCGGTGGGATGCAGCGCGAGAAAGTCTGCCTTGAACTGCTCACCGACTTCGTAGTTTGGGCCAGATATGGTGGGGCCGTAAGCGGCGCGAATGAGAGCGGGATTGGCCCCGAGGGCGACCATGGCGGCAATGGTGTTGCCGATGATGCCGTCGACGGCTCCGCGCCAGCCGGCGTGAGCGGCGCCAATGATACCAGCCTCAGGATCAGCGAAGAGGATCGGCGTACAGTCTGCCGTCAGAATGCCAAGGGCAACGCCAGGGCGGGCCGTTACCATGGCGTCGGCTTCGACGGGAGCGGGGAGCGGCCCGGTCACTGTTTCGACGCGCGCGGAATGAACCTGCTTGAGGAAGATCAACGGACCGGCATTGATGCTGTCGGCAACCGCCGCGCGGTTACGATCCACTGTCTGCGGGTCATCCCCAACTGCGTGCGAGACGTTGAGACCGGCAAACTCACCCGAAGACGCGCCGCCGCTGCGGCCGAAAAAGCCATGGCGAAGATTGGGGAGAGAGGCGAGGGCGGGAGCCTGTTCGAAAATGGTCACGACACAAATCCTGGCGGCATCAGGCCGGGGCTGTGCGCACAGAAGACCTTGAACAGCGTCCCCATCTGGTCCTGACCGACCAAGCGGTCATGGGCGATGCGAATGTCCTCGGCAGAGCCGGGATTGGCGCCGGAAAGGGCGGCGGCGCGTTCGGCAATGCCAAGGCGCTTCAGGAACTCGCCTTGCGTTGCAAGCGGCTGCACGGCCAGACCTCCGGCGCGGGCGACATTGGCCAGGGCGCCGAAATCGACATGCGCGGATAGATCGGTTTCTCCCGGTGCTTCCAGAACGTTTGCGAAGGTGTGTCGGCGAACGCCCTGCAGTGTGTCGCCGGTCTGCGTGCTGCCATAGCCATAGTCGATGGCGAGGATGCTGCCGCCCTGTCTGGCGACGATTTTTGCCAGGCGGGTCATGACCTCTGCGCCGGCGAAGGCGACCTCGAGCATGCTGTCGGTGGGAGCGTCCGCGACCGCGTCCGGCATGGCGCTGGTTGGGATAGGTGTCGGGGAGAGGCCAAAGGCGCGCTTCCCGTCGACGAGCCCGATCTGGCGTTCGTGCCAGCCATCCTCCTTGCGCACGAACTGGCGGATCGGCAAGGCATCGAAGAATTCGTTGGCGACGATCAGGACCGGGCCGTCGTCAAAATTCTCGAAATCCTGCAGCCATTTGGGCTCATATGCTTCAAGGCGTGCATTCTGCTCGGCCATGAGGGCAGGGTTGGTTTCGAAAAGCCTTAGCTTGAGCGCGTCGCGAAAACCGGGGGCGCGGCAGGCGACGCGCAGTATATCGGCCATCAAAGTCCCTCGGCCGGGCCCAAGTTCGACCAGGGTGAAGGCCTTGGGCTCGCTCATCTGCTGCCACAGATTGACCAGCCAGAACCCGATGAGCTCGCCAAACATCTGGGAGATTTCCGGCGCGGTGACGAAATCGCCCCTGGCGCCGAGCGGATCTGCACCCTTGTAATAACCCTTGGTCGGATGTGTCAGGCAGATGCCCATATAGGTCGCCACGGACATCGGACCGGACGAGGTGATCTGGAGGTCGATCTGCTGTTCGAGGGTTAGCGTATCTTGCACGTTCCGTCTCAATTTGTTCGGCTGGTCTGGCGTTCGGTCAGGCCTTTACGGGCGCAACGGGTTAT
The DNA here is from genome assembly GCA_012799265.1 of Phyllobacteriaceae bacterium. GTDB lineage: Bacteria > Pseudomonadota > Alphaproteobacteria > Rhizobiales > Devosiaceae > Devosia. The sequence goes on from JAAZLP010000134.1 coordinate 5,299, forward strand.
CGCGGCGCGAAGCAGCATAAATAACGAGGATCAGGCCACCGAGCAGGATCGGCAGGCTCAGAACCTGGC
>JAAZLP010000135.1 GCA_012799265.1 Phyllobacteriaceae bacterium
CCCAATCCCGACAGCCGCCTGCGGGCCGGCATGAGCTTTGCGGTCTCGCTCAATTTCCCCGGCGAGCAATATCCGGCGGTCAATCCGCTTGCGCTGCTCTGGTCCGCTGATGGCTCCTATGTCTGGAAATTCGAAGACGGCAAGGCCACGCGCGTCATGGCCGAGATCGTCCAGCGCAACAGCGATGGCGTGCTGGTCATGGCCGACCTTGCGCCTGGCGACGCGATCATTACCGAGGGTATCCTGCAGCTGAGCGAAGGCGCGAACGTCACCGTCCTCGACGGCCCGGGCTCCGCCAGAACACCGCCTGCTGCACCGCAGAACTAGGAGACGCCCATGTCGATCGAGACGAAGAATGAACGCGGTGGCGTCCTGGCCACGCTTTTCGTCCGGCGCCCTGTCATGGCGGTGGTCGTCAACGCGCTGATCATGGTCGCGGGCCTCGCGGCCCTGCTCGGCATCGAAGTGAGGGAACTGCCCAGCGTCGAGCGTCCTGTCCTCTCGATCTCGACCAGCTTCCCGGGCGCCGCCGCCGAAACCGTGGACCGCGAAATCACCGCCGTCGTCGAGGGCGCTGTGGCCCGCGTCCAGGGTGTTTCGGCCATCTCCTCCAGTTCGTCTGTCGGCTCGAGCCGCGTAACGCTGGAATTCTCCGAATCCACCAATCTCGACATCGCCACCTCCGACGTCCGCGACGCCCTGAGCCGGGTCAACCGCGGCCTTCCCGAAGGCGCTGAGGAGCCGACCATCTTCAAGGCCGACAGCGATGCCCAGGCCATCATCCAGCTCGCCGTCACCTCCGACACAATGCCCATTGCCGAACTGACCGAGATCGTCGAGGACGTCGTGGTCGAACGCCTCGGCGCAATCGAGGGCGTGGCGGAAGTGCAGGTCTATGGCACGCGCCAATCGAGCTTCGATATCGACGTCGATCCGGTCAAGCTTGCCAGCCGCGGCCTCACCGTCGCCGATATCCGCAGTGCTGTGTCCACCATTGCGCTGGACGCGCCGGCCGGCTCCATCAACGGGCCCAACCAGAACATCTCCGTGCGCGCCATTTCCGAGGTTGCCGAGCCGGCCGATTTCGAGCGCCTGCCGGTCGGCAATGGCCGCACGCTTCTGGGTGACGTGGCCACCGTGGTCTTCGATGCAGCCGCCAGCACCTCCTCGATCCGCGCCGATGGTCGTCCCGGCATTGGTCTCGGCATCGTGCGTCAGGCCCAGTCCAATACCATCGCGATCTCCGAAGGCGTCCACGCTGCCGTCGCTACCCTCAACGAAACTCTTCCCGCCGGCGTCAATGTCCTGATTTCAAGCGACGATGCCATCTTCATTGAAGGCGCGCTGCACGAGGTCGAGATCGCACTCATCGTCTCCCTCGTCGTCGTCGTCGCCATCATCTACCTCTTCCTGCTCGACTGGCGCGCCGTCATCGTGCCCGCCATCTCCATGCCCATTGCCCTTCTGGGCGCGGTGGCTGGCATGTATGCGGCCGGCTTTTCGCTCAACATCATCACCCTGCTTGCCCTCGTTCTCGCCACCGGCCTCGTCGTCGACGACGCCATCGTCGTTCTCGAAAACATCGTGCGCCGCAAGCATATGGGCGCAGGCCCCCGCGCCGCAGCCGTGCTGGGCACGCAGGAAGTGTTCTTCGCCGTGGTCGCCACCACGCTGACACTGGCTGCTGTCTTCGTGCCCCTCTCCTTCCTTGAAGGCCAGACCGGTCAGTTGTTCCGCGAATTCGGCTTCACGCTGGCCATCGCCGTGCTGCTGTCGTCGGTTGTCGCCCTTTCCATGGGCCCCATGATCGCGTCGCGCTTCCTCAAGGAGGATAGCGGCAAAGGTGGTCATGGGATCATCGGCGGCTTCGGCCGCGCCTTCGGCAAGTTTTATCGCGTGACGCTCGGCATCGCCTTGCGTAACCCGATCGTCGTCCTTTTGATCGCAGCCCTCTTTGCCGGCTCTGCCTATTTCGTCTTCGGCAATCTGCGCCAGGAAATCACGCCGCCCGAGGATCGCTCGGTCATCAATATCGGCGTCTCCGCCCCCAACACCGCCAGCCTCGATTTCGTCCGCACGCGTCTCGGTCAGGTCGAAGCCATGCTCCAGCCCTATCTCGAAAGCGGCGAAGCCACTTCGCTCTTCGTGCTGTCCGGCTGGGGTAATGGTGGCAACATGACCCTCACCCTTGCGCCCTGGGACGAACGCGAGCGCAGCCAGGCCCAGATCGCCACCGAAATCACCGGCCTCATGGCCCAGGTCCCGGGCGTGCGCGCATCGGTCCGTCAGGGCAATAGTCTCGGCATTCGCGGCGGCGGCAGCGGTCTTCAGTTCGCCGTGGCCGGCTCGGATTACACGGTTCTGGCCGAAACAGCATACACCATCGCCGATGCCCTTCAGGAAGACGGACGCTTTGGTCGTGTCAGCGTAGCCTTTGACACCAGCCAACCTCAGCTCACGCTGACAGTGGACCGCGCCCGCGCAAACGCACTCGGCATCGACATCAATGGCCTCGCCACGACCATGCAGGCGATGATCGACGGCGCCAATGTCGGCAATGTCTTCATCAACGATACTAGCTACTCGGTGCGCATGGTCTCGACCACCAATCCGGTCAACGACCCGCGCGACCTCGAAAATCTCTTCGTGCGCACCGGCGACGGCCGATACGTGCCGATGTCGACCATCGCCACGATCGAGGAATCCGCGGTTCCCCCCTCCCTGCGCCGCGAGC
>JAAZLP010000136.1 GCA_012799265.1 Phyllobacteriaceae bacterium
CTCGATCAAGAAGTCTGGCTCCCAGCACGGTGCGGCGGCAGCGGCGGCCCCCGGGCGAATCACTTGTAGCGGCATCATAGCAGCGCATGCGTTGCGCGGCGGCCCCGCGCGACTTCATGCCCAAGACAAAGCGGCACAATTTTGATCTCTCATGGGTTTGAGGAGTTTTAACCCGCTGCGGGATAGGGTCGGGCACTTTCTTGAGGACCCGCGTCACCGCATGATCATCAGCTGCCCGCATTGCCGGACAAAATACCAGGTGACCTACGAGGCCATAGGCTCGGCGGGGCGCAAGGTTCAGTGCGCCCAATGCCTGCAGGCCTGGGACGCGCGCCCCTCTCCGCCTGCCAAAGTCAAAGGCGAATCGGTTGAGGAAAGCGATGTCCTTTTCGACGATATGGCCGAAGATGCGCTGGACGAGATGATCGCCAGCGAAGAGGCCGCCGTCCTTGCCGAAAAGGCGGTCGCCAAGCCGATTGCAGAACCTACCGGCCGGGTAAAGCCGACCGACGCTGCCGAACAGCGCAAGCGCCTCGCGGCCTATTCCCGCCGCCGCAATGCCATGACGTCCCGCCTGCCGCTGGCGCGTCTGCGCCGGGCCGCGCGCTCCGGGGGTGCCGTGCTGCTCGCCGGTATCCTCGCCTTTGGCTATTTCGGGCGCGCCGCCATTGTCGAGCGCTATCCTGACCTTGCCGGTCTTTACCAGGCCATCGGGCTTGGCGTGAATGTCGTGGGCCTTGATTTCGACGGGCTGGAAACCCTCCGCACCCTGTCTAACGGCAAGGATATGCTGCTGGTCTCGGCCCAGATCGTGGGACGCAACCAGAAGCCGGTTGCCGTGCCGCCCGTCGTGGTGAGCCTCCTCGATGAGGCCGGCAATGCCGTCTATGAATGGAGCGTCGCGCCACGCGTCAGCGATCTCATGGCCGGCGAGCGCGCAACCTTTGATACGCGGCTCTCATTGCCGCCCAGCGAAGCGGTGCGTGTGCGCCTCAGCTTTGCCGGTGGCGCCGGAACCCAAAGCAGCCCGGGCACGTCGCCCGTACGTTACAATCCGCCCCAGAATAGTGATCAAAACGCGCCCGTAGCGGCTGCGAGTGAAGATTAAGAGGAGAGGTCATGGCCCGCATCCTGGTTGCCGAAGATGATCCGTCGGTCCGCGCCTTTGTCGTTGCTGCCCTCAGCATGAAGGGCCATGAAGTCATCGCCGAGGAAGATGGTGGGCTCGCCGCCGAAACTGCCGATGCCGAGGATGGCCAGTTCGATCTCCTCCTTTCCGACATCAAGATGCCGGTCATGGATGGTATCGCGCTGGCGCTCCATGTCGGTGCCCGCTATCCCGATCTCACCATTCTGCTGATGACCGGCTTTGCCGATCAGCGCGAGCGCGCCCATGGGCTCGATGCGCTGATCTATGACGTCATTCCCAAGCCTTTCACCTTGGCGGACCTCGTCACCAAGGTGGATGATGCCCTCAGCGGCAAGCCGGTGGAAATCGTCTCGCTGGCGCGCCAGACGCTGCAGTAACGACAAACCGTTTCCCGCACTTCCCCGCGTTGCGCGCGTGGTTTACAGAGGCCGCATCCAGTTAGACGGAAGACCTCTCGTGACCAGACCTGACACTTTGCAGCCGCAGTTCGTTGACGCCGCCATGCGAGCCGTCGAGGAGGTTGGCACGCCGGTCTGGCTCTACGAAGCCGAACCGATCCGTCAGCGCGTGGCTCAGCTGCGCCAGTTCGACACCATCCGCTTCGCCCAGAAGGCCAACAGCAATACCCACATCCTGCGCCTCCTGCGCAATGAGGGTGTGGTGGTGGATGCCGTTTCGCTCGGCGAGATCGAGCGCGCGCTCCATGCCGGCTATCAGCCGGGCACGGAAGCGGAAGAAATCGTCTTTACCGCCGACATCATCGACGCTGCCACGCTGCGCCGCGTCACCGAGCTTGGTATTCCGGTCAATTGCGGCTCGCCTGACATGATCCGCCAGATCGGCGAGGCCAAGCCGGGTCACCCGGTCTGGCTGCGCCTCAATCCCGGCTTTGGCCACGGCCATAGCCGCAAGACCAATACCGGCGGCCCCTCGAGCAAGCACGGCATCTGGCACGATGAGCTTGAAGCCTGCCTCCGCCTCGTCGA
>JAAZLP010000137.1 GCA_012799265.1 Phyllobacteriaceae bacterium
ACAGCGGGCGGGCCGCGGAGCATTTCGCCAAAATGGTGACCGCGCTGGGCGGGCCTGCGGATTTTGTCGAGGCGATGGATCGCCACCTCGCGCCCGCCCCGATCATTCGTGACGTGTTCGCGGATGGGGAGGGGACTATTGCCCAGATTGATACCCGTGGTGTCGGCATGGCTGTGGTGGCACTGGGCGGCGGCCGCGCAACGCCGACGGATGCGATTGACCATCGGGTGGGTTTTGATCGTTTGGCCGGGCTGGGCGCCAAAGTGGATGCGGGAACGCCGATCGCGCGTATCCACGCGGCAGATGAAGCCAGTGCGGCAGACGCCGAAGGGCGCTTGCGGCTGGCCTATCGCCTCGGGACCCAGGCCAGCGTTGAGCCGTTGATTGCGGGACGGATTAGCGCGCCTTGACCACTCGAAAGAACAAGAAGATCAGGGATTAATTGATGCCACGCGTGATTGTTTGCCTTCTCGATAGCGTTGGCATCGGCGGCGCGCCGGATGCGGCGCAATATGGTGATGAAGGCGCCAATACGGTTGGGCACATCGCCGAATGGGCGGCCCAGGGCAAGGCGGATCGCGACGGCCTGCGGGCCGGGCCGCTCAACGTCCCGAACCTCGATGCGCTCGGACTGGGGGCAGCCATCAAGCTCTCAACCGGCACGCTGCCGCCGGGGCTTTCAGACCTGCCCAAGGGTGGCCGCTTTGGCGTCGGTCGCGAAGTTTCGCGCGGCAAGGACACGCCGTCCGGGCATTGGGAGATCGCCGGCGTCCCGGTGCCGTTCGAATGGGGATACTTCCCGCAGACAGTGCCGAGCTTCCCTGAAGAACTGGTCGCGGAACTGGTGCATCGTGCCGGTCTGCCCGGCATTCTTGGCAACAAGCACGCCTCCGGCACGGATATCATTGCAGAGCTGGGCGAAGAGCATATCCGGACCGGCAAGCCCATCTGCTATACCTCTGTGGACTCGGTCTTCCAGATCGCCGCGCATGAGACCCATTTCGGGCTTCAGCGGCTCTACGATCTCTGCGAGATCGCCTTCCAACTGACCAAGCCGCTTAATATCGGTCGGGTCATTGCGCGCCCGTTTGTGGGTGAGGATGCCGCGAGCTTCAAGCGGACGGGCAATCGGCGGGACTTTGCGATCTCCCCGCCCGAGCCGACCATTCTTGATCGCAATGAGGCAGCGGGAAACCAAGTCTATGCCATCGGCAAGATTTCGGACATCTATGCGGGCTCGGGCGTCACCCACAAGATCAAGGGCACCGGCATTCCGCAGCTCTTCGACAAGACGCTGGACGCCATGGAAATGGCGGCCGACCGCGCTTTCATCATGACCAATTTCGTCGATTTCGACAGTGAGTACGGCCACCGCCGGGACGTGCCGGGATATGCTGCCGCGCTGGAGCTGTTTGACCGGCGCCTCCCCGAGATCATCAACAAGATGCGCCATGACGACCTGCTGATCCTGACCGCGGACCATGGCAATGACCCGACCTGGCCGGGTACGGATCACACGCGCGAGCAAATTCCGATACTGGTCTTTTCCCCAGCCCTGGGGCCGGGGGAGATTGGCATTCGCAAAACCTTCGCTGATATTGGCGAAAGCATTGCCGCCTGGCTGGGCTTGGCGCCCGGCCGCCACGGCAGATCATTCCTCTAGTAGAGACAGGTGGACGAGATGAGCAAAGTCGTGGGCAATGTGACGGTTCTCGATCACCCCCTGATCCAGCACAAGCTGACGATCATGCGGAACAAGGAAACCTCCATTGCCGGTTTCCGCCGCCTGCTGCGCGAGATTGCGCATCTCATGTGCTATGAAGTGACGCGCGATCTCGAACTGGAAATGATCGACATCGATACGCCTATGGCGTCGATGCACTCGCCGGCCATCAAAGGCAAGAAGCTGGTTTTCGCCTCCATTCTGCGCGCCGGCAACGGTCTGCTCGATGGCATGCTGGACCTCGTTCCGGCAGCGCGCGTTGCCCATATCGGCATGTATCGCGACCACGAAACGCTGGAGCCGGTCGAATATTACTTCAAGGCCCCATCCAGCCTCGATGATCGCCTGATCATCGTTGTCGACCCGATGCTGGCGACCGGCAATTCCGCGACCGCTGCCATCGAAAAGCTAAAGGAGCGCGGCGCCAACAATATCCGCTTCCTCTGCCTGCTTGCGGCGCCCGAAGGGATCAAGAATTTCACCGAAAGCCAGCCGGATGTGCCGGTTTATACCGCAGCCATCGATACTCATCTCAACGAGCAGGGCTATATCGTGCCGGGTCTGGGCGACGCTGGCGACCGCATGTACGGGACCAAGTAGGGCCCAAGCGCGAAACGCGTTCCGGACGGGGCGCGACGCGCGAGGTCCTCGCTTTGCTCGTCCAAACCATCACTGAAAGATTTGAGAAAAATGGCCAAGCTGGTTCACTCGATGATCCGCGTCCTCGATGAGGCGCGCTCCGTTGCCTATTACGAAAAGGCTTTTGGCCTGCGCGTGGTTGACCGCGTTGCCTTCCCCGATTTCACCCTGGTCTACATGGCCGGTGACGAGGTTGGCTTCGAACTCGAACTGACCATCAATCACGGCCGCACCGAGCCCTATGCGCTGGGCGATGGCTATGGTCACCTTGCCGTAGTGGTGGATGACCTTGATGCCGAATATGCGCGCTTTACGGCGGAAGGTCTGACGGTCGGCAAGCTCGTAGATTTTAAGAATGGCGACGTGCCCGTGGGGCGCTTCTTCTTCGCGACCGATCCAGATGGCTACAAGATTGAGGTCATCCAGAAGGGTGGCCGCTTCATGTAATGAAAAACCCCGGAGCGATCCGGGGTTTTCTTTTCTTACTTTGCTTTGAGCGGCAGGCCCAGGGCAATGAGTTGGGCGCGGACATCGTCCGGGTCCTTGAAGTGAATACCATGCATGCCGAACTTGCGGGCCGCCACGATATTCATCTCGCTATCATCGATGAAGACGCAGCTCTCTGGCGCAAGACCATAGCGTTCGCAGAAGACGCGATAAATGCGCGGATCGGGTTTCACCAGACCTTCAAGGCCGGACACGATGACGCCGTCGAACTTCTCGAGGAATGGCCATTCGCCCAGCCGGGTCATCCACTTCTCCCAGGAGAAGTTGGTGATCGCGAAGGTGGGGATTTCCTGATCGATCAGCTCGTTGTGGATATCGATCGTGCCCTGGATGAAGGGGCCAAAAGTTTCCGTCCAGCGTTCGTCGAACGCCTTGATCTCGCGCCAGTATTTCGGGAAGCGGGTGACGAGCTTGGCAACGCCCTCTGCATAGAGTTCGCCCGCATCAAATTCGAGATTCCAGTCACCGGTGCAGATATTCTGGTGGAACCACAGTGCTTCTTCTTCGCTTTCGAAGAGCTTGCGGAAGAGGTACATCGGGTTCCAGTCGACGAAAACGCCGCCCAGATCGAACACAGGAATGATCGTATCGTTCATGTCACCCAGCCGAGTTGGAGAAGCCCGGCTTGTGGCATAGCGATCCGCGCCGGGCAAGCCGTGCTCAGGGCGTGATCGTGATCGTGCCGCCGAAGCGCGGCATGTAGAAGCTTGAACGGTAGAGATTGACCGGCTGATTGAAGAAGATGCCGTAGAGCGGAGTATAGGAATAAGAGGCTTCCGCCGCGATCACCGTGCGCCCCAGCGAGATGGCAGTCATCTCGGCGGGAAGCGGATATTCGTCGCCCACGGAATAGGGTGTCGACGTGGAGTAGGCACCGTCCTGATATTGCCGCGACCAGGTTACTGTCGCCACACCGCTTGGGCTCACGGCAACCGAGGTCACGACTTGCAGCACAGGCTGTGACGAGTAGGGGGTCATGATGCCACTGGCGGCGAGGAAATAGTCCTGCAAGGTAGCCGTCGCGATGCGCTCATCCGAGCGAGCGACGAGGTCACCAATTGCGGCCGCTACCGACTGGATCTTGCGATCCATTGAGATCAGCGAGCTTGCCTCGATCGAGCCGATATAGACCGCAAACATCACTGGAATGATGAGGGCGAACTCAACGGCAGCGGCGCCGGCATCGTTTCTGCGCAGTCGGGCCAGCAAGTTTGTGAAGAAGAGCCGCATCAGAAGGGCTCGTTTTCGAAAACGGTCGCCGATCCGAGCAGGCGCGTACCATCAGCCAGATTGGCCATGCCCAGGGGGCCGAACTGCAGGAGCAACGGATAGCGATAGTACACCTGAACGAGCATCACCTTCCGGCCCGCACCTGGGGTCCAGATCTCGGTTGTCGTCCAGTCGCAGAGCAGGGTGCACCCGGTGTCGACCGGGGGCACGACCGTGGCGGACTGAAAGTTGGTGACCTCCGTGACCTGAATGTGCAGCCCAGAGCAGTCCGGGAAAAGCCCGTAGAGGCGGTCACAGACGCGAGTTCTGAAGGTTTCGATGTCGCCGCCAGACTGCTGGATCTGTCCCGTGCGGATCAGGCGTGAAGCGTCATGGACGGCGCTTTCCAGCACCTGGGTGGCAAGGAAGATGACCGAGGTCTGAAGGATGCCCGCGATGAGCGTGAAAAAGGGGAGGGCAAGCAGGCCAAATTCGATCGCAGTGACGCCACGCTCGTCTGCAAGCAGGCGTCGCCCCTTGCGGTCCCTCAGTCGTTCAACGAGCTTTGACAAAGTCTTGAGCATGGCCCTGCGCGAGATTGCGT
>JAAZLP010000138.1 GCA_012799265.1 Phyllobacteriaceae bacterium
ATATCTTGGGCTGGGAGCGCTTGCTTCCGGCATCGCCGCTGTGCGTCACCCGCCCGAGGGAGTGCATCCGGCAGTCTGAAGCCAGGTCTTGGCCTGGCTTAGATGTGCGCGCGACGGCAGACGAGGTCCGTCGGCTGGCGCGCAACTCCTCGAACTGCCGCCTCTTCGAGCGTCTTAGAGCGGTTTTCGATCATTCCGGGTCATATCCGCACGAGCTGAAGTAGTTTGCGCATTCGTCGGGCTGGAAGATATCGACGAGTCTGCCGATCAGGTCCCAGAGGCCGCTGACGGTTCGCTCACCGATCTTTCGGAGCATGGCCTTGAGGCGCGAGAAGGCCTTCTCGATAGGATTGAAGTCCGGGCTGTATGGCGGGAGGAAACGCAGGGTTGCACCGGCGGCTTCAATCCTGTCCTTCACGGCGGCCCGCTTGTGGCTGGAGAGGTTATCCATGATGACCACGTCGCCGGGGCGCAGCTCGGGCACCAGGACCTGCGCGACATAGGCTTCGAACCAGTCGCCGTTGATCGGTCCGTCCAGCACCATTGGCGCAACCATGCCGGTCATTCGCAGGCCAGCGACGAGCGTGGTGGTCTTGCGGTGGCCATGCGGAAAGCCCATCCGTAACCGCTCGCCCTTCGGGCAGCGACCGTGGCTGCGCGTCATGTTCGTGGCAGTCCAGGTCTCGTCGATGAAGACGAGGCGCTCGGGTTCGAGATCGATCTGGCCGTCGAACCATTCTCGGCGCTGTTTCAGGATGTCGGGGCGGTCCTGCTCGATTGCATGCCCAGTCTTTTTTTGCGCGTCATGCCCCGGCGCACGAAGAAGCGATGCAATCCGGCGACCGAGACGATCAGGCCGATCTCGGCCAGACCAGCGCGCAGTTCCTCAAGCGAGATGTCCTTGCGGGCCTCCCAGAGGGCGAGGATGTCCGATGCACGCTCTTCGACCCGCCGGGATCGCATGTCGCCGCCCTGCCGCTTCGGGGTGAACTCACCCGTCTCGCGCCGCTGCGCATGCCAACGGATCGCCGTCGAAGGCGCAACACCAAACCGGATCGCAGCAGCACGGCAGCTCAACCCGCCATCAACCGCCGCCAAAAGCCGTGAACGCAAATCCATCGAAAGAGGTTGAGCCATCCATGCTGGCCTCCTTCACCAGCACGGATTCTTAATCAGAAATCACGCCCGGCGGGAATCCCCACGCGATTCAAAACGGTCGAAAACCGCTCTAGAACGCGGGCGCTCTTTTGCCACGCTGGTCGGCATGAGCCGGTATTCCCAGCTCCGGCAGGCGCTCGACGGAGCCAAGAACACCCGTAACATCAACAGCGATCTTGGGCTGTCGGCGCTTGACACCGAAGTCACCGCCGAAAACCGGGCGTTGGCGGCGGTGGAGCAACGTATCCTTACCGCGCATCAGGAAGTGACCGGCGCGGCAGGCGGCCAGATGACGGATACCGCCGCCTTGAAAGCGCAGGTGACGGCGGGGCTGGCGGGCATTGCGCTCTTCGCGCCGTTGCTCGCCAACACGACAGTGATGGACCTCGATTTCGACGCCGCTGAAAAGATCGTCGATCAGGAGGAAGGAGGAGCCGCCCGTAAAACCCTCGACGAGCTGAATACCGCCACTGCGACTCTGAACGGCTTAGCCGTGTCGGCTGCGGAGCTTTCAGAGTTTGACGCGCTGGTGGCGGCGGCGAAAGCGCGCGACGAGGCGATGCGCAAAGTCGGTGCGGCCAGCTTGCAC
>JAAZLP010000139.1 GCA_012799265.1 Phyllobacteriaceae bacterium
CACCCTGTCGCCGCTGCCGCCAATTGATCATCCCCAGTTTGACGCTTTCATCGCCGGCCTGCCGGAGACAGAAGCGGCAGCGTTGCGCGAGGCCGCGCCGCATCTTGGGCCGCTTCTCGAGGCCGCGCCCTATCTCATGGAGCAGGCGCGGGCGCATGCCAGCTGGCTGGTGCAGGCGATCTCAACTGACATCGACGCGAGCTTTGCAGCCTTGCTGGCCGAAGTGGCCGAGGTGGGGCAGGTCGGCACGCAGGATGAGGTTGCGCAGGCCATGCGTCGCGCCAAGGGGCGCACGGCGCTGATTGCGGCCGTCGCGGAAACCGGCAAGGTCTGGACGACGGCGCGGGCGACCGAGGCGCTTTCCGATCTCGCCGATGCCTGCCTTGAGGCTGCGCTGGATTTTCTAATGCGTCAGGCAGCGGAAAAGGGGCTGCTCGCCATACCTGCCGAAGAGGCACGGGCGGCCAATTCCGGTCTCGCTCTCTTTGCCCTGGGCAAGCATGGCGGACGGGAGCTCAATTATTCTTCCGATATCGATATCGTCGCCTTCTATGATCCGCAGCGCGGCGTGCTGGCGGACCCGAGCGAAGGCACCAAGGTCTATTCGCGCATGGTCCAAAAGCTGGTCGGGCTAATGGAAGACCAGCAGATGGGCGGCTATGTGTTCCGCACTGACCTGCGCCTGCGCCCCGATCCCGGCTCGACGCCTGTCGCCATCTCCTTTGACGCTGCGCTCGCCTACTACGAAGTGCGCGGCCAGAACTGGGAACGGGCGGCCTGGATCAAGGCGCGGCCCTGCGCCGGCGACAAGGTTGTGGGCGAAGCCTTCCTCAAGGAACTCGCGCCCTATGTCTGGCGCAAACATCTAGACTTCGCGACCATTGCGGACATCCAGGCGATGAAGCGCCAGATCAATGTGTCCAAGAAGGTCGGGGACATCCGTGTCGAGGGGCACAATGTCAAACTTGGTCGCGGCGGCATCCGCGAGATCGAGTTTTTCGCCCAGACCCAGCAGCTCATCGCAGGCGGTCGCGACAAGAACCTCAGGGTACGACCGACCTCAATGGCGCTGGCGGCGCTGCGCGAGGCGAACTGGATAACACCCAAAGCGGCGGAAGATCTGACGCGGACCTATTGGTATCTCCGCGCGGTCGAAAACCGATTGCAGATGCTGCGGGACGAGCAGACCCATATCATGCCCGACACCGAGTCCGAGGTTGCGGTCATCGGCCGCCTGATGGGGCAGCCGGATATCGAGGGGTTCAAGACGGAGTATCGCGCGGCGCTGGAACTGGTCGCGCGATATTATGCCGAGCTCTTTACCGAGGGCGAGACGCTGGGCTCGGGCGAGGGCAATCTCGTCTTCACCGGCAGCGATGATGATCCTGAGACGCTTGAGACGCTCAGCGCGATGGGATTTGCCGATCCGCACCGGGTCATTGAGACGGTCAAGAAGTGGCATTATGGCAGCTATGCCGCCACACGCACCGCCGCCGCGCGCGCGCATCTGACCGAACTCCTTCCAGCACTGCTGGCGACGCTCGGCCGGGCAGGGAACGCCGACGAAGCTCTGGCACGCATGGATAATTTCCTCTCCCGCCTGCCGGGCGGGGTGCAGCTCTTTGCGCTACTGCGCAACCACCAGCAATTGCGCACGCTGCTCGTGCAGTTCATGGCCTCCGCGCCGCGGATGGCCGAGGCTGTCATTCATCGCGCCCATGTCGTCGATGGGCTGATCGATCCGGCATTCGCCAATGACGTCACGCACCGCAATGTGCTGATCGCCAAGGTCGACGCCTTCCTGGCGGATGCGCGCTCCTATGAGGAACTGATCGATCGGGCGCGCATTATCGGGCAGGAACAGAAATTCCTCATCGCCGCCGGTTTGCTCTCAGGCACAGTCAGCGCCGCCGGGGCAGGGGAGCAGTTCACCGCGCTTGCCGAAACGCTGGTGCAGCGTCTCTTTGAAAAGGTGCAGGACGAGTTCGCGCTGCGTCATGGCCGCGTTCCCGGTGCCGATGTGGCACTGCTGGCTTTTGGCAAGATGGCCAGCCGGGAGATGACCTATACGTCCGACCTCGATTTCTTCCTGCTCTACGATGCGCCGGATCAGGAGTCGGATGGGGAGCGACCGCTCTCGCCCTCGCACTACTTTGCGCGCCTGACACAGCGTCTCGTTTCGGCGGTCTCAGCGCCCACAAGTGAGGGTGTGCTCTACGAGGCCGATATGCGCCTCCGTCCGTCCGGCAATGCCGGGCCGCTGGCGTCGTCGCTCAGCGGCTTCAAGGCCTATCACAAGGACAATGCCTGGACCTGGGAGCATCTGGCGCTCAGCCGGGCTCGGGTTATCTCCGCTTCCGGCGACCTGAAGCAGCGGCTGGGTGCCGAGATGGCGGAGATCATGGATCGGCCCCGCGACACGACAAAAACCATTGATGACGTCGTTTCCATGCGCGATCTCATGGCGCGCGAGCGCAAGCCGCGCCACGCATTTGATCTGAAGCTCGCGACGGGTGGGCTGGTCGATCTCGAATTCATCGCGCAATCGGCCCAACTCGTCGCGTTCGCCCAAATTGGCCTGCCCGGCGCGCAGACGGGACGGGTGCTGACCCGGCTCGGCGAGATCGGTGTGGTACCGCAAGGTGCTCGGCTGGCGGAGATCCATTCGGTCTATGCCACCATTCTCCAGGTCATGAGCTCAGCGCTGATTTCACCCTTCAAGGATGAAGCCTGGTCGCCGGCCTTCAAGGACCTTCTGGCTCAGCTCGTCAATTACCCAGACTTCAGGCTCTTGGAGGTGGACATTGCGGCCATGCAGCAGGAAGTGTCCGACGCCGCTGCGGCCTGGTACGAACGGGCGCGAAAGCTCTAGGCAGCGACCAGGGCGGCGGCTGCCGGCTCGATCGGCAGCGAGATGGCCACCGTCGTGCCCAGCGACGGGCTGGAGTCGATCGCGATGTGCCCGCCGCTCAGCTCGGCAATGGCGCGGGCGATGGAGATGCCGAAGCCCGGACCGCCTTCGCGGGTGAAGGTCGCATCGCCCATTGCAAAAGGCTGGCTGAGGCTTGCAAGGCGTTCCTCGTCCATGCCAATGCCAGTGTCGCTGATCTCGATAACCACGCCGTCATCAGCCGCGAATGCTGCAAGACGGATACTGCCGCCGGCGCGGGTGAAGCGGATCGAATTTTCCACGATATTGCCGACCATCCGCACCATGCCTAGACGGTCACCGCGCAGCACGGCTCCAGTGGGCTTGCCCACATGAAAGCGAATGCCGGCGCCCTTGGCCTGACTGGCGAAGCGCTTGGTCACACTGTCGAGGACTTCATCGAGGAAGACGATGTCCTGGCGGAGTTCGCGCCGCCCCGTTTCCAGCTCGGCCAGATCGAGAATGGCCGCGAAGGTGTTGAGCAGGTTTTGCCCTGACGTTTTGATCGTCTGCACATAGTCTGTGTAGCGCGGGTCGCCGAGTGCGCCGTAGGTCTGGTGCTCCATCAGATCGGCAAAGCCGATGATGTGGTTGAGCGGCGTCCGGATGTCGTGGCTGAGATGGGCGAGGAAGTTCGTCTTGGCGTGGCTTGCGGCCTCGGCCTTGAGCTTTTCCTGATGGTAGCGGCGGGCAAGGAGGCGCTGTTCGTGGCGAATGGCGTCCAGCATGGCGCTGGTCCGCTTGCTCTCGGTGATGTCGGTCACCAGCGTCATGAAGCCACCGTCTTCGAGCGGCCGCTCGTCGATCATGAGGCAGGTGCCGTCTTCGCAATGCAGCTCCAGAATCCGGCTCTGCGCGTCGTCCCGGATGGTGTTCATATGGCCACTGGCGATGAGGCGGGCGACCGCCTGATGATAGCTGACCTCGGTTTCGTCGAGCTCCAGACGACGGCGGTAATTCTCATTGCAGACGATGAGGTCGCCATTGGCGGTCCAGCAGGCGAGGCCCATCGGGATGGCCTTGGCGAGCTGAGAATAATTTTCGCGCTGAACCGGGTCCGGCATGCCGCTCCTGCGGCGAATGCGAACGCCAAGCGTCAGTAGCCCCGCCAGCGCGAAGGCGACGCCGCTGCGACCGGCTACGCCGGCGAGGGCATGGGTATGCTCGATTTCAAGCGCCAGGGTGCCGCCATCACCCGCCGGCAGATGGTGTGCGAGGAGCCCGGGAGCCGGGTCCGCGTTGATGAAGCTGGCCCGCGTGATGGGCGAGAGCTGGGCAATGGAGAGATCAAGGTCGGACGAGAGGATCTCGGGTTGCCGGGCCAGACGCGTCGCCATCATCGTGCCGACAGAGGTCAGTTCCCGCTGCAAGTCGGCAAAAGTGCGGACGGCGTCATGAATGGTGAAAAGTGAGGCGGCCAGGAAAGCCGTGGCGGCGACCGCCTTGGTCATGGGAGAGTGTTTTCGTTGTCTGAGGCCGGCGCGGAATCCGAGCGCGCCGGCGCCGGAGACCTCCGACGACCGCATAAAAATTCTCCAAATTCGAAAAGGGGTTAGCCCTGAAACTGATCTATCCCTTAACGAGGTATGAATCAGTTGCCGCTGCGTTGTCTAGAGTCCATTTCCGGGCCCTCTGGGGACAAACCGAAAAAGCAGAGTCTCTTGAATCACTTAGCCGTGAGGAAAATTTTTCTAACCGGATCCGCGATTTGTGAGTTCACGCGGGTTCCGGAGATGACCTTCTCGCGCTGAGAAGGACTTGGTCGGGAGAATGCCAGGAAATCGGCGTCCCGGCCGAGAACGGAGGGACGCGCACGTCCCTCCGCTAGTGTGAGCCTAGCCTTGGAGAATACGGTCGAGGATTTCGCCGACATTGCGGCTCAGGCTGTGCTGGCTCTTGAGCGCCTCGAGGGCGGCCCGGCCTGCCTCGCGGCGCCCGGCTTCGAGCGTGGGCAGAATGCGGAAGCCCGTAAGGATGCGCGAGGCGACCTGCGGATTGACCTTGTCAATCTCGGCAACTGCCTCGGTGACAAAGCGGAAGCCCGCGCCGTCGGCCCGAGCAAACTGGACCGGATTGGACATCACGAAGCTGCCCAGTAGCGAGCGCAGTCGATTGGGATTGGTCTTCGGGAAGTCCGGTGCCGCCAGCGTCGCGCGCATGCGATCGATGACGCCGTCGTCCGGTGCCAGTGCCGAGGCGGTGAGCCACTTGTCGAAGACCAGCGGGTAGCCGGCATAAAGCGTGCGGAAATCGCCGAGGATTGCCTGCGCCGAGTGCGTCCAGTGGCGCGCCGAAATCGCCATGGCGGCGTAGCGGTCCGTCATGTTGGTGGCGCCGGTATATTGTGCCGAGGCGAGGGCCGCGCCGCGCTCCGACCCCGCGGTAAGCAGCGAAAGCAATCCGTTGCGGAGGGAGCGGCGACCGGCCTGGGCCGCGTCCGGGCTATAGACGTCCTTGATTGCCAGCGCCTTGTACTGGCTCTCCAGCATTTCGGCGATCGGACCGACGAGTTCACGGATCAGATCACCGCGTGCGCGGGCAACGGCGTCCGGGTCCACATCATGGCCTATATGGCGCGCGACGACTGTTTCAGCCGGAATGTCGAGGGCCTGGGCCTTGAAGGCGTCGTCCAGTTCCGCGTTCTCAATCGTGTCCACGAGAGCCTGACGCAGGGCGTCTACCTCCTCGCTGGTCCAGCGCTTGCCCTGGGATGCATTGGCGATGAGCGTTGTCGAGGCGGTCTGCAAGGCGTCCCAACGGTTGAAGGGGTCGCTGTCGTGGCGGGCGAGGAAGAGGAGGTCATCCTGGCTCAGCGTGGAGGCGACCTTTACCGGAGCAGAGAAGCCGCGGAAGAGCGACGGAACGGGTTTGTTCGGCAGGCCTTTGAAGGTGAGGGTGGTCTTCTCGTCCTCAAGGAGGATGAGATCGTCCACCACAGTGCCGCCTGACACCGTTGCCCATTCCATCGGGCTGCCGTTGGGCCCGATGAGTCCGAAGCGAACAGGGATGAGCAAAGCCTGTTTCTCAGGCTGACCGGGGGTGGGGTCCACCTTCTGGGTGAGGGTCAGCGTGTAGGTCTGCGTCGCCTGATCATAGCTGTCGCTGACACTGACCTGCGGCGTGCCCGCCTGCAGATACCAGGTGATGAACTGGCTGAGATCGCGGCCGGTCGCATCCTCGAAGACCTGAACGAACGCCTCGATCGTGGTGGCGTCGCCATCGTGCCGATCGAAATAAAGGTCCATACCCTTGCGGAAATCGGCTTCGCCCAAAATCGTCGCCAGCATGCGCACGATCTCGGCGCCCTTCTCGTAGACCGTGGTCGTGTAGAAGTTGTTGATCTCGCGATAGTGGTCCGGCCGAGGGGCGTGGGCCAGGGGGCCGCCATCTTCAGGGAACTGGCTGGTGCGCAGGTTCTGCACGTCGTGGATGCGCTGCACGGGGCGGCTGCGCTCATCCGAGGTGAACTCCTGATCGCGATAGACGGTCAGGCCCTCCTTGAGGCAGAGCTGGAACCAGTCGCGGCAGGTGATGCGATTGCCGGTCCAGTTGTGGAAATATTCATGGGCGATGACGCGCTCAATGCTGTGATAATTGGCATCGGTTGCGGTTTCAGGCCGGGCAAAGACCAGCTTGTCGTTGAAGATGTTGAGCCCCTTGTTCTCCATCGCGCCGAAATTGAAATCGGAAACGGCGACGATGTTGAAGACGTCGAGGTCATATTCACGGCCGAAGCGGCGCTCGTCCCAGGCCATGGAGCGCTTGAGGCTATCCATGGCGTAGAGGCATTCGTCTTCCTTGCCGTGGGTGCAATAGATGCCCAGATCGACCTTGCGGCCGCTCATGGTGACAAAGGTGTCGGTGATGGAGCCAAGGTCGCCGGCCACCAGCGCGAAGAGATAGGCGGGCTTGGGGAAGGGGTCGTTCCAGACGGCGAAGTGCATACCGTCGCCGGCATCGCCCTTGTCGACCAGATTGCCATTTGCCAGCAGCACGGGCGCGACGGCGCGCGGTGCCGTGATGCGCACATTGAAAGGCGCCAGAATGTCCGGGCGGTCGAGATAATAGGTGATGCGGCGGAAGCCTTCGGGCTCGCACTGGGTGCACCAGGTGCCGCTCGAGCGATAGAGGCCCATCAGCTTGGTATTGGCTTCGGGCTTGAGCGTGACTTCGGTTTCGAGAACGAAGCGGCGATGGGGCGGCTCCACCACGGTGAGGTTGTTGGCGTCCGAGGCATATGCCGACAGCACCAGCGGGGCGCCATCAATGGCGATGGAGCCGAGATGCAGTTCGTCGCCGTCCAGCACCAGTGGGGTACCCGGCGCCGTATCCTCGCGCGGTTCGATGGTCAGCTGGGCGCGAACCCGGGTCGCTTCCTCAAGGATGCGAAAATCGAGGTCTACTGACACAATCCGGTACGGGGTCGGCGCATAGTCCTTGAGGTAGATCGTCTGTTCGGTTTCGGTGCGCATGCGGTTTCCCAAGCTTGTATAATCCGGAAGCGATATCCGAGGGGTAGTTCACCAGGTCGTTCCCGCGCAAGCGGGAAGCCGGTTTTCAGTTGGCGGTGTTCCGCAGAAATGCGAAATACACCGATTGTCTGAGGCCGTCGGCAAAAGGTGCCGTCTGTGTCTGTCTGGTGACAGCCGACTCGTCGTTCTGCTGTATTCTACGCGGCTCTCGGTCGCACAGTTTCCTTCTTCGCCGTCAATTGAGACGGGATTGGGGAGACTGGCACTCGACGGTCTGCACGATGCTCCTCTGCGCCGATCCGGGCGACACGAGTGTCGGTTCCAAAATTCTCGCGCGGCTTTTCACCGGCGCCCAGATGATCCCGCTTCCGGATGGAAGGAGGGGCAATCGAACTGGGCGGGAGGTGAAAGCGCTGCGAAAAGAGGTGGTGCTGAACATGTTGCGTTGGTTTGAAACCCGTCTCGATCCTTATCCCAAGGATGACCCGGTAGAGCCCCCCAAGGGCCTGCTGGCCTTCTGCCTGCACTATAGCCACGGTGCAAAGCGCTGGCTGGCGCTGATGGCAATTGCAGCGGCTGCGGTCGCGACAGGCGAAATCATCGTCTTTGGCTTTGTCGGCGATGTGGTGAACTGGCTCGCCGATGCCAATCGCGAGACATTCCTCCAGACCGACGGTTGGAAGCTGGCCCTGATGGGCGCGATGATCGTGTTCATCGTGCCGGGTATTGCACTCATTTCGACGCTGACCATGCATCAGACGCTGCTCGGCAACTTCCCGCAGCGCATCCGCTGGATGAGCCATCGCTATCTGATCCGTCAGTCGATGAGCTATTTCCAGGACGAATTCGCCGGCCGCATTGGCGCCAAGCTGATGCAGACATCGCTCGCCGTGCGCGAAGTGGTGATGAAGCTGCTCGACATGCTGGTCTATGTCGTCGTGTATTTTACCGGCGCTGTGCTGCTTGTGGCATCTGCCGACTGGCGGCTCACGCTGCCATTCCTCGGCTGGCTCGTCGCCTATATCGCCATCATGATCTACTTCATCCCGCGCATGGGCAAAATTTCCCAGGCGCAGGCTGACGCCCGCTCGCTGATGACGGGCCGCATCGTTGACAGCTACACCAATATCGCCACGGTCAAGCTCTTCAGCCATTCGAACCGCGAAGAGACCTATGCCAAGGAGGCGATGGACGAGTTTCTGGACACGGTGCACCGGCAGATGCGCCTCTTCACCGTGCTCAACATGCTGGTGCTCTGGTCCAACGCGCTTCTGCTGTTCGCCGTGGGCGCGACCGGCATCTGGCTCTGGATGGGCGGGCTGATGTCGCCCGGTGCGCTGGCGGTGTCGCTTGGCCTCGTCATGCGCTTCCAGGGCATGAGCCAGTGGGTGATGTGGGAAATGTCCTCACTGTTTGAAAATATCGGCACGGTGAAGGACGGCATCTCCTCGATTTCGCTGCCGCGCGTTGTCTCGGACAAGCCGGGCGCAAAGGCCCTGCCGCCGGTCAATGGCGACATCAAGTTCGAGAATGTCTCCTTCCACTATGGCAAGGACAAGGGCGTCATCGAGAACCTCAATCTCCACGTACGCCCCGGCGAAAAGATTGGTCTGGTCGGGCGGTCGGGTGCCGGCAAGTCGACCATCGTCAACCTGCTGTTGCGCTTCTATGACCGTGCCGATGGCCGCATCCTGATTGACGGACATGATATCGGCGAGGTGACGCAGGATAGTCTGCGCGCCAATATCGGTGTCGTGACGCAGGATACCTCGCTGCTGCATCGTTCCGTGCGCGAGAACATCCTCTATGGCCGCCCCGATGCGACCGAGGAGATGATGCGGGCTGCCGCCGAGCAGGCAGAGGCGTCAGCCTTCATCGAGACCCTTACCGACCCCAAGGGGCGCATGGGTTATGACGCTCATGTCGGTGAACGCGGCGTGAAACTCTCGGGTGGGCAGCGGCAGCGTATCGCCATTGCGCGTGTGCTGCTGAAGAATGCGCCGATCCTCATTCTCGACGAGGCAACGTCGGCACTGGATTCCGAGGTCGAGGCGGCCATCCAGAGCCAGTTGCAGATGCTGATGCAGGGCAAGACGGTGATCGCCATCGCGCACCGGCTTTCGACCATCGCCATGATGGATCGGCTGGTGGTGCTCGATAAGGGGCATATTGTCGAGCAGGGGACCCATGCTCAGCTGGTCGGATCGGGCGGCATCCATAGCCAGCTCTGGCAGCGTCAGTCGGGCGGGTTCATCGACGCTGACCAGAACGAAGACGCTGCGGAATAGATTGGGAGGGCAGGGCTTTGGTCCTGCCCCTCAGGCGCTGACGCGGTTCTCAAAGAGACGCGCCGCGTTTTCCCGGGCAAGATGGTCGAGGAAAGCAGCGGCGCTCATCGGGCGACCGAAGAAATAGCCCTGCATCACGCGGGCACCGAGCGAAGCCAGCGCTTCGAGCTGGGTTTCGGTTTCGACGCCCTCGAATACGCAGTTCATCCCAAGATTTCGGCAGAGTTCAACCATCGTCTTGACGATTGCCCGGCTGGCCGGGTCGCTGTTGATGTCCATGACGAAGCTGCGGTCGATCTTGATCTGATGCAGCGGCAGGCGCTGGACATGGGTGAGGCTGGAATGGCCAGTGCCAAAATCGTCCAATGCAATGCGGGAACCGAGACGGAGCAGCGCCAGCAGTGACTGGCTGGCCTGGCCCATATCGCGCATCACAGCGGTTTCGGTGATTTCGAAGTCCACACGGGTTGGCGAGGAATGCGCGCGCACCAGAGCCACGATCTGGTCGATGGCTGTCGTGGAGCCGATGTCATTGGCCGAGAGATTGACCGAGAGACGAAGGGAGCCGGGCAGAACCTCGCTGAGCTGCAGCGCCTGCTTGAGGACAATCTGGGTGATGTGAGAAATCTTGCCGATGCGTTCAGCCATCGGAATGAACTCGGCCGGGGAAACGTCGCCGAGCACCGCATTGTGCCACCGGGCCAGGACTTCGACGCCAATCGTCCGGCCCAGGACAATGTCATATTGCGGCTGGACGACAACCTGGATTTCCTTTTCCAGATCGGCCGTGTGGAGCTGTTCTTCCATGCGACGCACCTGCAGCAGCTCGCGTGCATGATGCTTGGAAAAGACGATGCAGCCGCCGCGCGCTTCGCGCTTGGCCACCCAGGTAACATAGTCAGCGCGATCAAAGAGCTTCTCGGGGGTGTCGCCTTCCTGAGAGACGGCAATCCCCACCGACGCGGTGATGCGGACGGCGCCGAGGGACATGTGCAGGGTCTCGCTCAGGGCACCATTGATTGCTTCACCCTGACGCTGAAGTTCCTCGTTGCCGGCCGGGTCCTGCATGATGAGCACGAACTTGTCGCCGTCCAGACGGGCCAGAAACGTCGTATCCGCCTTCATGGCAGTGAGGCGCCGGGAAATCTCGACCAGC
Organism: Phyllobacteriaceae bacterium; assembly: GCA_012799265.1. Classification (GTDB taxonomy): domain Bacteria; phylum Pseudomonadota; class Alphaproteobacteria; order Rhizobiales; family Devosiaceae; genus Devosia. Next base: position 10,846 of record JAAZLP010000139.1, read on the forward strand.
ACCTGATCGCCGGTCAGCTGACCGAAAATCTGGTTGACCGTCTTGAAGCTGTCGATGTCGACGCGGACGATTGCAATCGACGTGCCGGCCTCGAGGGCCGACTTGAGCGATGCGCGAAGCTGACGATCAAAGTGACGGCGGTTGGGGATGCCGGTCAGGGCATCGAGATTGGCGAGGCGATGGTTTTCTTCCAGCAGGCGCTGGGTTTCCAGCTGGCGTTGCGCCATCGCATTGCGCGAGGCAACGAGCGAAGAAAAGTCGCGATGATTGCCAACGAGAACGAAGGCCAGCGTCGCGAGAACTGCGACCAGGTTGATGGCAATGGCGTTGAAGCCGATATGCCCGGTGCTCGCCAGGAAGGTGACATAGGGCATCATGACGATCACGGCCACGAGGATCGCGGCGGCCCGCACATGCATGAGGCAGAGCACGCAGCCGATAACGGTGATCGCCAGGAAACTCGCCAGTTGGAACTGCTGTTCTATCGAACCATACTGGAAAAGGCTGAGACCCCAGGCGACAAAGCCTGTCGCAAGGATCACGCTCATTCCGATCATGATCTGCACGCTCCTGCGGGCGGATCCGGGGCATACCTGCTTATGGCGGTTCAGCCACCATACAATGGTGCGAACGACGCAGAAGAGGATCAGAAAGCCCGGAACGTAGATCGTGTAGAGCGGGGGGGCGATGTCGTAATGGGTCCACGATACGGTCAGCGTATTGCAGACCAGCATGGCATACATGAGCGGCACCTGGCGGCTCAGAGCGCGCCATTGCGCCACCGACAAGTCTGGCCCTGTCGCAGGTTCCGACAGGTTTTTAAGAAAGTGTCGGAACACGAACATCACGCAGGCCTCTCATGGGCCTAACGTATGCGCCCAGTCCTAAAACATTGGTAAAATGATGGTGGCGCTTTGTTTTTGATCGAAATCAGGAAAATTTTTATCTCCTCGGGAGAATTGCGACGCGACCCCATTGGAAGTGGTTCAAGCTGGCGCTAAAACAGCAATGAAATCGATTGCGCTGTGGGGAACAGCGCCCGGCGACGCCGGACCCGGAGGAAATAATGACACTTGACGCCCGCAATACCGCTCTCGATCTGAGCGGTCAGTTCACCTTGACCGCACCGTCGCGCGACATCGTGACGACGATCAACCTGCCTGGTGACGTCCATGGCGCCCTGCTGGCGGCCGACCTCATCCCCGATCCCTATTTCGGGGAGAACGAGAAGGTCGTCATGTGGGTCGGCGAGACCGAATGGTCTGTCGAGCGGCATTTTGAGGCCAATGCAGCCGATATCGACGGCTATCTGACGCTCACGCTGGCGGAGGTGGACTACATCGCCACAATCATTCTCAACGGAGAAGTGGTTGCGCGCACGGACAACAGCTTTGTGCGTCACGATATCGACGTCACGGGCAAGGTGCATGCAGGCCAGAATACGCTTCGCGTCGACTTTGCCGTGGCGGCCGACGTCGCCAAGGCCCGAGCAGACGCGCATCCTTTCCCCATTCCCTTCACCAAGAACTACCAGACCAACGGGCTGAAGGGCGTGCCCATGAACTTCATCCGCAAGGCCGCGTGCCATGCGGGTTGGGACTGGGGCATCTGCACCATGCCCATCGGCATCTACGGCACGATGAGCCTGCGCAAATCGCGTCTGGCGCGGCAGGAAAGCGTGCAGGTTGATCAGGTGCATAGTGCCCACTCGGTCGAACTGACCATCAAGACACGCCTTCATGCCTTCGCTCACGGCGAGGTCGAGATCGAGCACCGGATTGATGGGCAGGTGATCACCGACACGGTGGTGGTGCAGAAGGGCGAGAACGTATTCACCCACAATGTCACGATCCATAATCCAAAAATCTGGTGGCCGTCAGGGCAAGGTGAGCAGCCGCTTTATGAGCTAGTCACCGATGTCGAGGGCGAGGTGACACGCCGCAAGATCGGCTTGCGCGATCTGGAGTGGGTGATCGAGAAAGACGAGATCGATCATAGCTCCAAATGCCGGATCAACGGCCGCGACATCACCATGATGGGCGCCAACTGGATTCCGGCGGATGCCATTCCGAGCCGGATTACGCCTGCGGTCATTCGCGATCTGCTGGAGAGCGCCAAGGCCGCAAACATGAACATGCTGCGCGTCTGGGGCGGCGGGCAGTACGAACCGGACTATTTCTACGATCTCTGCGACGAACTGGGCATCCTGATCTGGCACGACTTCATGTTCTCCTGCATGAGCTATCCATCCAATCGGGAATTCCTCGCCAGCGTTGAGACGGAAATTACCCAGCAGGTCCGCCGGCTTAGCCACCACGCTTCAATCGCGCTCTGGTGCGGCGACAACGAGGTCATCGGCTCGCTCGGCTGGTATCCAGAGACCAAGGCCGATCCCGGCCGCTACCTCGCCAATTACGACCGCCTAAACTCTCTCTTGCACCGTATCGTCGAGGATGAGGATCCGGCGCGCCGCTTCTGGCCGTCATCGCCCTCGCTGGGCTACCTCGACTTTTCCGATGGATGGCACCAGGACACGCGGGGCGACCTCCACTATTGGGACGTCTGGCACTCGGCCAAGGGCTTTGACGCCTATCGAACGGTCAATCCGCGCTTTGCGTCAGAATTCGGCTTTCAGTCCTTCACCTCGATGAATGTCATCGAAACCTTTGCCGAGCCCAAGGACCGCAATCCGTCCTCGCCGGTGATGGAAAACCACCAGCGTAATGCGGGCGGCAATGCGCGCATCCTTGAGACAATGACGCGCTATTTTCGCTTCCCGCGCGACTTCGATCAAATGGTGTTCCTGAGCCAGATCCAGCAGGGTCTGGCGATCAAGACGGCCATCGAATACTGGCGCTGGACCAAGCCGCGTTGCATGGGCACGCTCTATTGGCAGATCAATGACATCTGGCCCGTCGCGAGTTGGTCGAGCCTCGATTATGGTGGGCAGTGGAAGCTGATGCACTATATGGCGCGGCGCTTTTTCAACCTGGTCAATGTGGTTGCGGTACCTGAATTCAGCGCCATCGAAACCAATTCACGCGGCACCCCGGTTGAAGGGCAGACGCCCGATAAACTCGTGCTGCGCGCCATCAACGACACGGCAGG
>JAAZLP010000140.1 GCA_012799265.1 Phyllobacteriaceae bacterium
CGTTGGCGTATCCTGGAACAACTTCCAGGAAGAACGCTGGAAAACAGACGAAGCCGCCATCAAGGCTGTGCTTGAAGCCGCCGGTGCCCAGTACATTTCGGCCGACGCCCAGTCGTCTGCTTCCAAGCAGCTGACCGACATCGAAAGCCTCATCAGCCAGGGCGCAGACGCGATCATCGTGCTGGCTCAGGACAGTGAAGCTGTCGGTCCGGCCGTCGCTGCCGCTGTTGCCGAAGGCATTCCGGTCGTTGGCTATGACCGCCTGATCGAAAATCCGGACGCCTTCTACCTCACCTTCGACAACAAGGAAGTTGGTCGTCTCCAGGCTGCTGGCGTTGCTGCCATGGTTTCCGAAGGCAACTTCGTCTTCATCAAGGGCAACTCGGCTGACCCCAATGCGGACTTCCTCTTCGAAGGCCAGATGGAAGTGCTTCAGGCCGGTATCGACTCCGGCAAGATCAAGAATGTCGGCGAAGCCTATACCGACAACTGGAACCCGGAAGTCGCCCAGGCGAACATGGAACAGTTCCTGACCGCCAATAACAACGAAGTCGACGCTGTTGTCGCCTCCAACGACGGTACTGCCGGTGGCGCCATCGCGGCTCTCGCCGCACAGGGTCTGGCTGGTTCGGTGCCGGTTTCCGGTCAGGACGGCGACCATGCCGCTCTCAACCGCATCGCGCTGGGCACGCAGACCGTGTCGGTCTGGAAGGACGCCCGCGAGCTTGGCAAGAAGGCCGCTGAAGTGGCCCTCGAGCTGGCTGGTGGCAAGGCCCTCAACGAAGTGACCGGCGTCGTGCCGTTTGCTGGCGGCCCGAAGGGCGTTGAAATGAACGCCTTCTTCATCGCTCCCGTCGCCATCACCAAGGACAACCTCAACGTCGTGATCGACGCCGGCTGGGTGTCCAAGGATGTGGTCTGCCAGGGCGTTGCCGCTGGTTCGGTCGCTGCCTGTAACTAAGACCGAAACCATATAGACTGGTTCAAGAGTGCCGCAGCGTGTGCGCTGCGGCACTTCTGTAACCGGACCGCGCCTCGACACTGCCGGGGCCGCTTCTACGGGAGAATTTGATGGCCGAGCAGCACGCCATGACACCCCCCGCGCATCCGAGCAGCTTTGCGCAAAGTCCGTTCCAGCGCTTCCTGATCGCCACTGAGGTCGACACCAGGCTTCTCGGCATGATCGGCGCGCTTGCCATCATCTGGATCGGCTTCAACTTTTTCTCCGGCGGCCTCTTCTTGACGCCGCGTAATCTCTGGAACCTCTCGGTGCAGACGGCCTCCGTCGCCGTCATGGTCACCGGCATGGTTCTGGTCATCGTCACCCGCAATATCGACCTCTCGGTGGGGTCGATATTGGGCGTGGTGGGCATGGTCATGGGCGTCGCGCAGACGCAGATCCTGCCGGTGCAACTCGGCCTTGGCCTCGGCCATCCGCTGATCTGGGTTCTGTCGCTGGGCATCGGTCTCTTTGTCGGCGTCGCCATCGGCGCGCTGCAGGGTTCGATCATTGCCTATCTCAAGGTTCCGGCTTTCATCGTCACACTGGGCGGCTATCTCGTCTGGCGCGGCGCGGCTTGGTGGGTAACTGCGGGGCGCACCGTTGCGCCGATGGACTCAACGTTCCAGCTCATGGGCGGTGGCCCGTTTGGCGCCATTGGTGCGCTCTGGAGCTGGGTGGTCGCCATTGTCGCCTGTGCTGCCATTGTCATCGGCCTCTATTTCAGCCGCCGCCAGCGCCGCCGCTTCAACTTCCCCCAGCGCCCGGTCTGGGCTGAGGTCACGCTGGCCGTCATCGGCTGCGGCATCACCCTCGCCGCCGTGGCGGTCGCCAATGCCTATCCCTGGCCCGTCCGCATTGCGCAGAATTATGCAGCGGCCAATGGCCTGACGGTCCCGGAGGAGGGGCTCTTCATCTCGCACGGCATCGCCATTCCGGTGCTGATCGCCGTGGGCGTCGGCATTGTGATGACCTTCCTCACCACGCGCACCCGCTTCGGCCGCTATGTCTATGCCATGGGCGGCAATCCCGAAGCAGCCGAACTGGCGGGCATCAACACCCGCTGGGTCACGGTCAAGATTTTCATGCTGATGGGCGCCCTTTGCGCCATCGCCGCAGCGATCTCCACGGCCCGCCTGAATGCTGCAACGAATGCCCTCGGCACGCTTGATGAGCTCTATGTCATCGCCGCTGCCGTTATCGGCGGCACCTCGCTTGCCGGTGGCGTCGGCACGGTGGCCGGAGCCCTGCTCGGTGCGCTGGTCATGCAGTCGCTGCAGTCCGGCATGGTGCTCATGGGTATTGATAGCCCGCTGCAGTCGATCGTTGTCGGTATCGTCCTCGTATTCGCGGTGTGGCTCGACACGCTCTACCGCCGCAACAAGCTTTAGGGAGTCCTTGTCATGCTGGACACCAAAACCCCTTTGGTCGAGATGGAAGATATCTCCATCGCATTTGGCGGTATCCGCGCCGTCGACAGGGCATCGATCAATCTCTATCCCGGCGAAGTGGTTGGGCTGCTCGGCCACAATGGCGCCGGCAAGTCGACGCTGATCAAGATCCTGTCGGGCGCCTATAAGCGCGATACCGGGTCGATCCGCATCAATGGCGAGCCGGCGACCATCAACAATCCGCGCGACGCCAAGGCCTATGGCATCGAAACGATCTACCAGCAGCTCGCCGTCGCCGACAACGTTGACGCCGCTGCCAATCTCTTCCTTGGCCGCGAAATGGTCACGGCTCTGGGCACGCTCGATGACGCTGCGATGGAGTCCAAGGCGCGCGAAGTCATGGGGCGTCTCAATCCCAACTTCCGCCGCTTCAAGGAGCCGGTGAAAGCGCTCTCCGGCGGCCAGCGCCAGTCGGTGGCTATCGCCCGCGCCATCCTCTTCAACGCGCGCATCCTCATCATGGACGAGCCAACCGCAGCTCTGGGTCCGCAGGAGACGGCGCAGGTTGGCGAGCTCATCAAACAGCTCAAGTCCGACGGCATCGGCATTTTCCTCATCAGCCACGACATCCACGACGTCTTCGACCTCGCGGATCGTCTGGTGGTGATGAAGAACGGACAGGTGGTGGGCGAGGCCCGCACCGAGGATGTCACCAAGGACGAGGTCCTCGGCATGATCATCATGGGCAAGGTGCCACCCGGTGCCACCCCGGGCTCGGGAGCCATCAGCGGCTGACCGCGTTGTGGTGACGCTGGCTAAGTCCGGCCAAGCGCCACCCGAGCCCGGAAATGCCCACGAAAAGACGCGCGCCCGCTGCGCCAAAATCAAAGCCGGTCCATCAGCCGCTGCTCGACCGGATCATGCCCCGCCACGCGCCGTTCTATATTGGCTTCGGCGCTGGCCTCCTGGCGCTGGCAATCTCGCTTTGGCTGGTGCCGACTTTCGCGGTACCCATCGCAGCCAATGCTCTCTTCATCGCCTATCTGGCGGTAGGATATTTCAAGCTCCCGATCCTGACCGCAGACTATCTGCGCGACCATGCCAAGGACGAGGACGCACCTTCAGGTGGGCTCTTTCTCCTCGTCTTCATTGTCATTGCCGCTTCGGTCGGTTCGCTCTTTCTCGCGCTCGGCGACAGCGAGCCAGACGTGATCGAAGTCGCTCTCTGCATCGCTTCGGTGCTTCTCGGCTGGTTCACGGTCCAGGCGGTTGGCGCCTTCCACTATGCCTACGAATATTATCAGGCGCCGGAGGAGGGTAAGAAGCAGCGCGGCGGCGTGGCCGGCGGTCTCGATTTTCCCGGCGACGACGAGCCGGATGGCTCAGCCTTCATGTATTTTTCCTACACGATCGGCACCTCAGTCGCGACCTCGGACACCAAGGTCACCTCCAATGCCATGCGTCGCCGCGTGATCTTCCACGTCGTCTTCGCGCACCTCTACAACACCATCATCCTGGCCGCCGCCGTCAATGTGATGCTGACGCTGGGTGGGGCGAGCTGAGCGCGGGCAGCCTATGAAGTCACCCGCCAGACCTTGTAGTTCGCCCAGACGCTCCGGCTGATCTGCTCCTCTGTCGCCCAGTCGGCATCATCGTCGGAGGCCAGCGTCAGGAACCCCGTCCGCTCTTCCAGTTCGTCCGGTGTGAGAAATCCCTGTTCGCATTCCTCGCAATGGCCGTAGATGTCGCCGCTCTCCAGATTTCGAAACAGGAGAAGCCTGCCCTGGCGACAGATGGGGCATTCGCCAATGTGAAACTTTTCATCCATGGCCATATCGTAGCGCTCGTGAGAGCAGGTGCAATGGCCCGCCGGGCAGTTCGGAAGTAACGGATGCAAAACGATATTAGGATTGTCGCACTGGTTTCGTCGGCCACCTGACCCTATGCGTCAGCGCCATTGGAACGGAGTTCACCATGACTGACAAACTACATCCCATCAGCGAGCTCGTGGCCGAGGGATGGGAAATCATTTCCTCGTCGTCTCCCTTGGACACGCTGGGCACGCCGACCCATTCCGTGCTGTTGCGTCGTAACGGCGAGCACAAATTCGTCACGGTCAACCGCAAGCTCATCGGCAAGGCGCCGTCTGTCAGCGTACTCGACGTCTAAGCCTGCGGCGGACCATTTCGTAATTGTTGGTTGCACTTGCGCCCCTTTGTGCGACCTTCCGGAATACCGAATCTATTGCCTTGGAGGGTCATTGATGAAAACCCGCGCAGCCGTAGCCTTTGCCGCTGGCAAACCGCTTGAGATCGTGGAGGTTGACCTCGAGGGCCCCAAGGCCGGCGAAGTCCTTATCGAAATCAAGGCAACAGGCCTCTGCCACACCGACGATTTCACCCTCTCCGGTGCTGACCCGGAAGGCATTTTCCCGTCCATTCTCGGCCATGAAGGCGCTGGCGTCGTGGTCGATGTCGGCCCCGGCGTGACTTCGGTGAAGAAGGGCGAACACGTTATCCCGCTCTACACGCCGGAATGCCGCGAGTGCTATTCCTGCCGTTCCGGCAAGACCAATCTCTGCACCTCGATCCGCGCCACCCAGGGCCAGGGCCTCATGACCGATGGCACCACGCGCTTCTCCTTCGAAGGCAAGCCGCTCTATCACTATATGGGCTGCTCGACCTTCTCGAACTACACCGTTCTGCCCGAGATCGCCGTCGCCAAGATCGATGCGGCCGCTGCCTTCGACAAGGTCTGCTATGTCGGTTGCGGCGTCACCACGGGCATTGGCGCTGTGATCAACACCGCCAAGGTGGAAATCGGCTCGACCGCGGTGGTCTTTGGTCTCGGCGGCATCGGCCTCAACGTCATCCAGGGCCTGCGTCTGGCTGGCGCTGACATGATCATCGGCGTCGATCTCAACAATGCCAAGAAGGAATGGGGCGAACGCTTCGGCATGACCCATTTCGTCAACCCGACCGAGATCGGCGAGGACATCGTTCCCTATATCGTCAACATGACCAAGCGTCGTGGCGACCTCATCGGCGGGGCCGACTACACCTTCGATTGCACCGGCAATACCAAGGTCATGCGTCAGGCGCTCGAATGCGCGCATCGCGGCTGGGGCAAGTCCGTGGTCATCGGCGTGGCCGGGGCAGGGCAGGAGATCTCCACCCGTCCGTTCCAGCTTGTCACCGGTCGCACCTGGATGGGTACCGCATTCGGCGGCGCCAAGGGCCGCACCGACGTGCCGAAGATCGTCGACTGGTATCTCGACGGCAAGATCGAGATCGATCCGATGATCACCCACACGCTGCGTCTCGAAGACATCAACAAGGGCTTCGAGATGATGCATTCGGGCGAAAGCATCCGCTCCGTCGTCGTCTACTAATAGTCTCAACTTGCGCAGGCTGGGTGTTATCGCCGCGATCGCCATAGCGATCCTCGTCGTGAGTTATCCGCTCATTGGCGGGGTCGTGGTCTCTACCCAGCTTGCCTCCATCCTGCGCGTTGGTGCCCCCACCGCGCAGGGCGATGGCTGGCCCACACCCCGGCGGCCAGAAGATATAGGTTATGTCGGCGATCCCGGCACAGCCTATGGCTATGCCTTCACCGACATTTCCCTCCCCACCGACATTGGCGACATGCCCGCATGGCTGGTGACGCCCGATACGGCGTCCTCCCGCTGGGCGATCTTCGTCCATGGCATCGGTGGCCGCCGCGAAAACGGCTATCGCTTCCTGCCGGTCCTGCAAGACGCCAATCTGCTCACCATCCTTTTTGCCTACCGCAACGACGAAGGCGCCCCCAAGGACCCGAGCGGCTACTACGCCTTCGGCCTCACCGAATGGCATGATCTTGACGCTGCGGTCGGCTATGCGCTCGCCAATGGCGCCAGGGACGTTGTTCTGGTCGGCGAATCCATGGGCGGCGGCATTGTCGGCCAGTTCCTCCGCCATTCCGAAAAAGCAGATGCGGTCGCTGCCATCGTCCTCGACGCCCCGGCGCTGGATTTCACCGCCATTGTCGGCAGCACGGTCGGCGGCATGGGCCTGCCCTTCGCCTCAACGCTCGCCAATATCGGCGTCCCGCTCTCCGGCCTGACCCTGCCGCTGAAACTCAGCGAGGCCGATGTCCGCGCCGAACTCGACGACTTCGCCGGGCCGCTCTTTCTCTCCTACGGCCATACGGACCGCATTGTCCCGGTCGGTGGCAGCGACGCGATCGTCGCGACGCGCCCACACCTCTCAACCTATCTCCGCACCAGCGCCGATCATATCCAGTCCTGGCACGAAGATCCCGCGCGCTATGATGCGCTGCTCGCCGGCTTCCTGGCCGAGGTACCGTGATGGCGGATCCTCAGATTTTCGTCGATGCCGATGCCTGCCCCGTGAAAGAGGAGGCAATGCGTGTCGCTGAGCGCCTTGGCCTTGTGATCACGCTGGTCAGCAATGGCGGCATCCGTCCCTCGCGGGACCCTATGGTCAAAGTCGTTGTCGTTCCCGCAGGTGCCGACGTTGCCGACGACTGGATCATCGAACACGCGAGCGCGAACGACATCGTCCTCACCGCCGATATTCCCCTAGCCAGCCGCGCCATCGACAAGGGGTGTCATGTGCTGGGTTTCACCGGCACACCCTTCACTACGGCCTCCATCGGCATGGCGCTGGCCATGCGCGATCTCAAGCAGCACCTGCGCGAGACGGGGGAGATCGCTGGCTACAATCCCGGCTTCCGCCCCGCCGATCGCTCGGCCTTCCTCAGTGCCCTCGACACCCTCGGTCGCAAGGCTAAGTCCTTGGTTGGTAAGTAAGTCTTAATCTTTCGCGAGGGGATTATTAACCATAATCGCAAATAGTGATGCCCAGTTAACGCAATGTTGTGGGTGTTGCCTTGCGGGCCGTGCGTGCAGTTTTTCTTGCCTCTTTTCTTGCTGCCGCGCTCGCTGGTTGCGCCAAGCCCGTAAGCGTCACGGATGACGTCGGATCGCTGGCTCTCCAGTATCGCGATCCCGTTCAGACCAGCAGCGCAAGAGCCGTCTCGGCCACGCAACTGGATCAGGCCGTGCCCAAGCGCATCTTTTCCAACGGCTCCCTTCCAGGCCGCACGCTGGAAGTCGCCACCACTTCCGACATCATCCTGCGTCCGGGCGAAGTCATCCTGACCTTTGACGATGGTCCGCGCGCCGGCAAAACCCCGGCCATCCTCGATACGCTCGACCAATATGGGGTGAAGGCCACCTTCCTCATGCTGGGTTCGGCCGCCAAGGCCAATCCTCGCCTCGCCCAACAGGTGGCGCAGCGCGGCCATACGATCGGCAGCCACACCTATGATCACGTCGATCTCTCCAAGCTCGACCGCCAGGCAGCACTCGCCGAGATCGCGCGGGGTGAAGCTGCAGTCGCCGATGCGCTGGGCGGTGCAGGGCAGGGGCTCGCCCCCTTCTTCCGCTTCCCCTATCTGGCGCAGACCGGGTTCCTCCGCACGACCATGCTCAGCGGCGACATGGTGGTTCTCGACGTCGATATCGACAGCAAGGACTATTACAAGGATAGCGCCTCCGTGGTCGCGGGCCGCACGCTGTCCCGTCTCGAAGCCCGCGGCAGCGGCATCATCCTCTTCCACGATATCCACCAGCGCACCGTCGACATGCTCCCGGCCTTCCTCGCCGAGCTCGAAGCCCGTGGCTATTCGGTGGTCAATCTCGTGCCGAAAAACTCGGTCTTTGGCCGCAGCGTGATCACGGCCGGAAACCCGGAAACCCGCAGCGAATTCTAGCGATCGGCGAAGATCAGTTTTTCGACCATCTGATTGCGAAATTTCCCATCCGGATCGAGCCTTTGGGCCAGCGCCCGGAAGTCCTCCAGTCGCGGATAAAGCGGCCGGATTACCTCGGGCCGAAGCGTAAAGACCTTGGCCCAGTGCGGTCGCGGGCTTAAGGGCGCCAGCGCCGCCTCGACAACTTTCACCCCTGCCAGTGTCGGCTCCCAATCCGGCTTCCAGGTGAAATGAAAGCCGATAGTCTCCTGCCCATAGGCAGTGCTGAGCCAAAGATCGTCCGCCGCGACGGACCGGACCTCCGAAACGAAGAGGGCCGACGAGAACTGATCCTGCACCTTGTGGATCGCCGCGAAGGCCGCAGCAGCGTCCGCGCGCCGAACAAAATGTTCGGATTGCACTTCCGCGCCCGCAGAGGCCTTGTGCCCAACAGGGAAATGGAAAAGCCGCTCATGCCAGGGCCCGGCCACGCCCATCTGCGGCGTACAGTCATTGCCGTCATAGTCGGGAATCGGATGATAAGCCCGGTCTGCGGCCCGGGCGCCGAGGATTTCCGGGACCGGGTCGCCGCCCGCGATGGACTTGACCCAGAGCTGGTCCACCGCCTTGCCCTGCCAGCGCGTAAAAAGGCTGACGCTATAGGCGCGCGACATCAGCGCATCGAAATGGTCCAGCACATTGGTGACCGGCAGCCCCACATAGACGTTCTGGGCAATCTCGTAGCCGGGGATCAGGTCCAGCGTCAGCTCCGAGATTATCCCAAGCGCGCCGAGATTGACCACGGCCCCCTCGAAATCCGCGTCGCCACGCTGAAAGCTCACGATCTCGCCCGACGCGGTCACAATCTTCAGTGCCGCCACCGCAGCGGCCAGGTTCCGATTGGTATCGCCCGAGCCATGCGTCGCCGTCGTGACAGCGCCTGCGACGGTGATGTGGGGCAGGGAGGCGACATTGCCGAGCCCGTAGCCGGCTTCATGCAGCGCGCCAACAATGTCGGTATAGGTGGCGCCGCCGTCGATCCGGACCTGGTGGGCGGCGCTGTCGACCTCGACGATCCGGGGCATGTCTGCCAGCGAGACCAGCGTTCCGTCCGTATCGGCCAGGCGGTTGAACGAGTGGCCCGAGCCCAGAGCACGGACCCTTTGGGCGCGGCGGACGACATCCTGCAATTGCTCGATGCTCGTCGGCCGCTCTACGGAAGCTGCGCTAAAAATGATATTTCCAGCCCAGTTCCGCATCGCCTGCCTCAGTCCTCGTCGTCCTCGACATCGGTCAGATAGACCGAGATTTCGATATCCACGCCGTGCTGCGCAATGGCAGCCGCCGCATGCGCCGGGAGGCGGGCCGACATGGCCTCGCCTTCGGACGGATAGTCAAAGGCAATGTCGAGCACTGCCTTTCCGATCCGTCGATCTTCCAGCATCGCCGCAATAATTGCGCCGGAGCGTTCCGCCAGATCGAGAATGGCGCGGACCGGGTTTTCGACCGGCACGTCCACCTGCGCGTAAAAGCTGTTGTCGGCATCCTCGGGCTCATAGCGCACCGTCAATTGCTTGAGCGCGGCATCGAGGTCCTTCTGCACCACCGTCACGCCGGAGAGGCGCAATGCCATGGCAAAGGGTTCAAACTGACTCATGAACTACGTCCGGCAGTGGCTGCGAACAGCGCAATCGCTGCCGCGTTGGAAACGTTGAGGGATTTGATCGGGCCCGGCATGTCGAGCTTGACCATCTCGTCGCAGAGTTCGCGGGTCCGCTGACGCAGGCCCTTGCCCTCGGCGCCGAGCACCACGGCCATGGGCACGCTGTCGCTACGCGGCTTCAGCGATGCTTCAGCTTCTGAATCAAAACCCAGCACTAACATCCCGCGATCCTTGAGCTTTTGGATCGCATCACCAAGATTGCGCACCTCGATCATCGGCACGAGGTCCAGAGCGCCCGAGGCGGCCTTGGCCATGACGCCGGTTTCGCGCGGCGAGTGGCGGGCAGTCGTGATGACGGCATCGGCGCCGAAGGCACAGGCGGTGCGCAGGATGGCGCCGACATTGTGCGGGTCGGTCAGCTGGTCGAGAACGACCACCAGCTTGGGATTGCTGATATCATCGAGGCCAAACCGGCTAACGGGGTCGACTTCCAGCGCGGCGCCCTGGTGCACGGCCTCGCCGCCCAGCAGGCGATCGAGTTCCTTGGGATTGGTTTCGACGACCTTGACCTTGCCAAGGTTCGCCCCCGTCTCCTGCAGGCGGTTCAGCGCATTGGGCGTCGCCAGCAGCACCTTCTTGATGCGTGCGGGATTGTCCAGCGCGGCGCGCACTGTGTGCAGTCCATAAAGATAGACCGGACCGGTATCGGGATCGTATTTTGGCTTAGGCGGAAACTTGTTGCGGCTCATGGCCGAGCGGTATCCCTAACCGCGCCCAACCGCAAGCTCTCCCGCACCACAAGGCCTAGGCTGAATGATAATGCAGCGCCCGCTGTGGTGTTTATGCCCTTTGGGTGCCGCCCAGCTCACTCTTAGCCTTCCACACCATCGCGCTTCACCACCCGGCATTCATAAGCAGCCAGTGTCAGCGGATTGGGCAACGCCAGCTCCACAGGCACATCTCCCGTGTTGAAGATCAGCTGTGTCACTCCTTCGGGTCCGTCCTTTTGCTGGATCAGGACCGGGTCAGCCTGCGAAATCGCGGCCGGGCGGTTGAGGTGATTGGTGCCCAGCGTGTAGCTGATCGGCGATTTGCCCAGTTCCGGGGATCGGGATGGGTTGGGGCGCGTCTCGCGGAGCAGAGCAGCGAAGAGGCTTTTGCGCTCGTCTGACAGCTCGTCGAAATTGTCGCTGGTCATCAACACCCCGCCGGCAAAACCGGCGAAGGTGGCGAGGGAGTGCAGCTGCGTATCGGTCAGTTCGTGGAATTTATCGCGCAGCAGGATGCAGTCCGGATCCGATTGCCAGAGGATGCCATTGGCAAAGCCACGCGCGGTCTGATCGCGCAGCAGGGACTGGGCCGAATAATGGCCAGACCAGCTGACGCCGACATCCCGGCCGATCCGCATGGCCTCGGCATAACCCACCGGCGCCCAAATCGGCGAGCCGCAGAGCAGCAGGATCGCGTCGCCGATTTCTTCGCGCATGAGGCGCAGCATCCTCATCCAGATTTCGATCCGTGAGAGCCCATCCTCGTGCCAGATGGCTTCATCAGGGCCATAGGTCGAACCCAGATGTAGAAAGTCGGCCTTGAAATAGCCGCAGCCCCATTCGCGCGCCCAGGTGCGGAACACCTCGCGCATATAGGCTTCGGCGCCCGGATGGGTAATGTCGAGGACGTAATATTCCTCGCTGCGCTTGTGCCAGCGGAACTCGCCAAAAAACTTCATCGGGGCGAGCGGGGTGCCGTCCACGCGGCTGCGTACGACCCAGTCCGGGTGTTCGGCAAAGAGCCGGGACCGATTTTCGACCATGAAGGGCGCGATCCAGAGGCCCGGGGTAAAGCCTTTCTCCTTCGCCTCAGCCATGATCGGCGCGATGCCATTGGGAAACTGCGGCTTGAAATCCAGCCAGTCTCCCATTTCCGGCGTAAAGCCGTCATCAATCTGGAAAATCTCGAGCGGCACCTCGTATTCGTCGCGGAAGCGCGCGGCTGCATCGAGATGCTCGCGCAAGACAGGTTCGTCCAGCGACGCATAAAGGTTGTACCACGAGCACCATCCGGTGATGCGCCGATCAAGCAGGCGCGGCTTTTCCGGCGCCGCTTCGGCCACCATCTGCGCCCAGCGCCGCAATCCGTCCTCCACCGCATCGGCGGCAAAGAGCACCAGTTTTTCGGTCGAAACTGAGCCAGCAAACGGTTTTTTGTCGATCAGGGTCTCTATCGAGAGCGACATCGGCTCTTCGGCAAAGTCAAAGTTGATCCTGGACTGGAACCGGTCGTGGCGCACAAAGCCAAGGACGACTGCGCCCGATCCATCATGGGGCAGGAGCGCGGTGGAGGCATAGCCCTGGGCGATGGTCGGATCGGCTTTGACCACCTCTCGGGCCGCGGCGGGTTCGACAAAATAGCTGCCGTCCCAGCTCATATAGCCGTTGCGCAGATATTGCCGGACATTGCTCACGCTGCCGATGCGCAGCCCAAGTGCAGCAAGGCGCTTCTCTCCGGAAAATCCCGAAAGGGTCAACGAGAGGGTCTCGCCCGCCACGGACAGCTCGACCTCACAACCATCGTCCAGCCGCCAGCGAATGCCGTACTGGTCCGCCTGTTCAAGCTGGTGCGGCGGCACCTGGCCGTCGACCAGGGGTGCCAGGTCAGATAGGCGAATGCCGCCGAGAGAGATGCTGCGGTCAGCAGGATTAAAGGTCACAACATGATCTCACGTTTTTCGTCAGCAGATCGCTGGGCGGCAAGGACGATGCGCAGGGTGTCGGCGCCATCCCGCAGCGGCACGCGCGGCGCTCGATTGTCACGGATCGCAGCCTGGAAGTCCTGAAGCTGGGCGACAAAGGGATCGACGGTGCCCGCAATCGTTTCGCTTTCGCCTTCGCGGGCGGTGGCGGTGAGTTCAGCCTTGTTCCAGTCAGCGAACTGGCCCGTCATCGCCTCACCCACGATCTGCCAGCTTTTGGCCCAGCGGCCGGGAATGGCCATGTTGGAGGCGTGCAAGGTGGCCATGGCGCCATTGTCATAGGTGAGGATCATGGCGCTGATGTCCTCGGCGGAATAGCCTTCCGTGTCGGCATGACCGAAGCGCGTGGCGCTGGCGAAGACCGAGCGTGGCATGCCGAGATTGGATCGTGCCAGATCAACGATATGGATCAGCTGCTCCACCATCTGACCGCCGGACTTGCTCCGATCCCGCCACCATGGCGCGTGCAAAGCATTGCAGTGAAATGAGCCGGAGAAATGGGCAATCCGGCCCGTCTTGCCCGAAGCGCGAAGCGCATCCCAACGCTCGACGGCCGCGCCAAAGCGGTACATGAAGCCACAGGCGGCCACGACATTCGTGGTGGCCGAAACCATCGACGCCGCTTTTTCCATGTCGAGGGCAATGGGCTTTTCGACCAGCAGGTGCACGCCGGCGCGCGCCACTGCCTCGACCTGACCGGAATGCGCAAAGGGCGGCAGCGCCACGATTAGGAGATCAAGCCGCTCCCGGTCCATCATGGTGCTGAAATCCGTATAGGCGACCGCGCCGCGCGGCTTCGCGAAACCGGTGGTTCCCTGCGGGTCGCGGCCACAGCAGGCGACCAGTTCCATGCCATCAATCTTGGCCACGGCATCAGCATGCCGCGCCCCGATGCCGCCGGTGCCCAGAAGCCCCACGCGCAGTGTCATGCGGCTTCTCCAAAGCTCAGGACCGATTGAAGGATCGACGCATCGCCCTTGTCGAGCCGCTCGAAGAGGGCTGGCGCACTTTCAAAGGGCACGGTGTCCGTAATCAGCGGCAGAAGATCCAGACGCCCCTGATGCTGCAGCTCTACCGCAGCCTTCCATAGACGCGGCTTGCTCCAGCGGTGGCTCCCTTCGGGTGCAACGCCTGAGATTTGGGTGGAAATGAGCTCGATCCGGTTATGATGGAATTCGTCTCCCAGGCGCAGACCGAGGGTTTCGTTCTGGAAGAAGCCCATCGCCACAACGCGCGAGGCATAGGCGACGGTGCGCATGGCCTCTGCCAGGGCAGGGGGGAAAGCCCGAGACCTCGATGCAGATATCGGCGCCCTTGCCGCCATTGAGGTCCTTGACCGCATCCGCCACCGAGCCCGCATTCGTATCTAGCGTATGCATCGCGCCCATGCGCATGGCCATCTGGCGACGAAACGGGACCGGGTCGACGCCGATCACATTGGCGCCAGGGGCATGCGCAGCCTGCACCACGATCTGCCCCGGCACGCCGAGGCCGAAAATCACAACAAGGTCGCCGAGGCGGATACGCGCGTCATGCACACCGTTAAGCGCCACCGCGCCTATATGTGAAAAGATCCCAAAGCGCGGATCGGCCCCATCCGGCATGCGGCGGTCGCCAATATCGACCTCCCGCATGATATGGCCAGTGCGGTGACCCCAGGTGCCGAAAATGCGGTCACCTGGCTTGTAGGCCTCGACGGCAGCACCCGTCTCGACGATCTCGCCCACTTCTTCATAGCCGAGATTGCGCACCGGAAAGGTCCAGCGTGGCTCCCCATCGCGGAAGACCCGCCTGTCGGCGTCCCATTGCCGCGACATGAAGGGCGAGGTGCCGCGGAACTGGCTGAGCTCAGTCCCGGCGCTGACTCCGGAAAAGAGCGTCCTTATCCGCACCTCATCCGGAGCGAGGGAGCGCTCCGGCAGGTTTTCAAAGGCGAGCTGCTTGACGCCCGTCAGTACAAGTGCCTTGTCCATGGCTTTCAGAGCCGACCCGAAAGGGCCAGGAACTCCAGCACCATGGCCGCCGTCCAGGTGAAGCGGCCGCCGCCACAGGGTTCGCCGGTCTGCGGATCGTAATATTCTGCAAAGCCGGACTGCTCGATCAGCTCAAGGCTGTTTTGCAGGACGCGGTCTGCGAGATCGGTCTGTCCTGCAGCGCGCAAGCCGTCCTGGATCATGTAATTGACGATCAGCCAGACGGGGCCGCGCCAGTACCTTTTGCCCTCAAAGCGCGGGTCGGCCGGGTCGTGGCTGGCCACGATATAGCGCAGCGTTTCGGCCTGGCGGGTGATGATCTTGGCAATCGAGGCCGCACGCTCAGCAGGAATGGCCGCAAAGACTGCCATCAACCCACCGATCGATGCACTCTTGACCAGTTCGCCCGTCGTGCGATCGAGGCAGAGATACTGCCCATATTCGTCGCTCCAGAGGCGTTCGAGTGCCGCAAGGCTCTTTTCGGCACGCGCGCGATTGCGTGCTGCCATCTCGGTTTCGCCAAGTGCTTCGGCGACGGCCGCCAGATCGGCGCCGCTGCGGATCAGGATGGCGTTGAAACCGGGGTCGACGACCTGGAACGGGGACGCATCATGCAGCTTGCTGTTGTCCCAGTTGAGGTCGCGGAAATGCTCCACCAGCCAGAGGTAGCGATCATATTGCTCCTTGGTCGGACGATGGGACGGATCGGCATGCTGGGTATCCCGGCGGGTATAGGGCGCAATGCCATCGGTCGGCACACGCTCGAAAGCCTCGTCCCAGTCGATGGAATTGTCGCGACCGGCCTCCCAGGGGTGAAGGATGGCAACGAGCCCTTCGCCCTTCGGATCGCGGTTGGCATAGAACCAGTCCGACCACTTCTCGATCTTCGGCAGCAGGGCACGGGCACGACGTTCGGCAGCGGCGCGATCCTTGCTCCGTTCGAACAGGCGGCGCAGCGCAAAGCCGGCAACGGGCGGCTGGGTAATGCCTGAGGTTGGGGTGGGGCGATTGGTGTTCCAGACGTCGGGGCCGGGGAAATAGCCGTCGTCATAAACGTGGAAGATGATATGCGGCACCATGCCATCCGGCCACTGGTGCTCGAACAGGGTCTCCATCTCGGTCCAGGCGCGGTCCTCGTCGAAATAGGCCTGGCCAATGGCCGTCAGGCAGGAATCCCAGTTCCACTGGAACGGGTAGAGCCCCTTTGTCGGCACAGTATAGGTGCCTCGGTCGTTTTCCTTCACCACTTCCACGGCGAGGTTGAAAATGCGGTTCGTGTCCGAAGCGGACATGATGGCCTCCAATAGCTATTCAATAAGAGTGGCGTTGGCGAAGGCGTCAGCGATGACGGCATGGCCGGCCGGGTTCGGATGGATGAGATCGGGCAGAGCAAGCGTGTCGCCGCCCTGCGATTGCATGGACTCGTAGATGGGTGCGTAGAAGGTGCCGAATTCGCGGGCGAGCGCCTTCACAGCCTCGACAAAGCGGAGATAGACGTCGCGGCTCTGTCCTGTGAGCTCGTTGTCTCCCACCGCAAAACCGGCATCGGGAAAGTAGACGGGGCTTCCAATGCAGACGTTCGCCGGCGCATAGCCCGCCTGCGTCAGTCCACCAAGTAGAGCACGATAGTCGCGGACAAACCCTCCAAGGTTGAAGGTATCGGGCGCGCCAGTATGGCGGGCGTCGTTGGTGCCATAGAGGATTGTGAGATAGTCGCCGCGCTCTGATCCGAGCAGGTCGTGTTCCCAGCGGCTGAGGCCGTTGTCTGGGCGCGGCTTGCCGTCGGCGTCGGGCGAATTCTGAAGCACCGTACCGCTGATTCCCTTGTTATGCAGCGACAAGCCGAGCACCGCGGCCAGCTGCGTCGCCCAGCGAACATCCGGCGCGACAGAGGCCCCAGCCGTGATGCTGTCACCGAAGGCGGTGAGCGTATGGCCGCCGTGCCTCTGTACATGCTGGGCAAAACTGGTCACTTCCGGTGCCTCAGAAATTCCAGCACCATGGCTGCTGTCCAGCTGAAACGGCCACCGCCCAGCGGCGCGCCCGTTGCCGGGTCGTAATATTCGGAGAACCCGCGGTAATGTTCGATCTTCTCGACCTTGGTGCTAGCTAGCATCGAGTGGCTTAGAGGCGCTCCGCCAGCAGTGCGCCAGGTTCTCTGCGCTTCGGAAATATCTCGCCCCTCGAATGGCCTATTACCCTCTCAAGGCGCCCGCGCAGCCGTTGGCGACCTCAAGCTCGGCGACCCAGATCGGCTTCAGGATGGCAGCGCATATTCGGGGGTTACCTTGTCGACTGCAAGCGCGCCACTCACTGCCCAGAGTAAACGCAGCGTCGAACCTCACTGCACTAGGTGCTTGGCATTCTTCGAGACGGTCCTGTCCGCTTCCACGTAATTGTCAGGACGCCACGACATGGGCGGCACCTTCTTCGGAAAGTAAGCCCGCGCTGCCTCTCTTGCGGCCCTGCGTTCCTCAATCGGGCTGATGCCGCTAATCAGCTTCGCCCGTTCCATCACAGCTAATTCCTTCGCGCGGCTGAGGGCACATCACGCAGCGCACCGAAGCCGTCCCAATGGGTTTTGACGTGGCTGCGGTATCGAAACGGCCAACTGCGGTGACCGCGAATGTGCAGATAGAGCGAGTCATTCGCGCGATATGTCCTGAGCCTGTCAGCGCAGGGACCTGCTGGGTAGATAGGGGGGCGTTTTAGCCTCGGCATCGTCCCTCGGACAGGTAAGTCACCCGGAAGTGCGCTTTGGTGCGGGACGTACGAACTAACTACGACCCGACCACAGCGCGAGAATCCCGGAAATAGGGCTCTAATTAGCAAAGTGGCGGAGGATGATGTGTGAAAGGTCCGCTAAGGCCCCGATATCACGTGCTTTCCGGACGCCTGTGGACGCTCTGGGATAAGCTCGTAATCTGTCTGTCGGGAAGAGATTGGTGGAGGGGACTGGATTCGAACCAGTGTAGCCTGAGGCGTCAGATTTACAGTCTGATGGATTTAACCACTCTCCCACCCCTCCACATATCGAGGTAGGAGACGAACACTTGCGCGTCGTCGGGGCGGTTTATGGTAGGCGGACGCATTGGTGTCAACACCCTCTGAGCATATCCCCGCAAGAAATTGCAGTTGCTCGCATTTTATCGTGCGTGGCGGGGTGGGGGTCTTGCCATGGGCGGGACGATCTTGCTAATCGGAGCACGTGGCATCGCCCCTCGGGCGGGTATAGCTCAATGGTAGAGCAGCAGCCTTCCAAGCTGAATACGCGGGTTCGATTCCCGCTACCCGCTCCAGATTTCTTCGCCCATCGCCCTTAGCTATCAGCTGCTGTGGACGAATGTCAGGCGACGTCGGGTTGCGACGGCGCCTGATGGCAGGGGCGGCTATTTACACTGACAGACCGACATCTTGCCGGGTACGGTGGTCCACCATTGTGAGGTCCAGGCCGCGCTGCGCGCGCTGCACACCCGTGGACAAATCTGTTTGGCGTCGTTGGTGCTCCAGATCGGCCCCGCCTCAAGGGTAAAGGGGCCAGAACTGGGAACTTGCAGACCAGGAGAGGACGCCTGCAGCTTCTGCAGCATTTCAAGTTCCGCCGCTGCGCGTGCGGCCGCATCGTGCGCGTGCATATCAAGGTAGGGAGCGCCAAACGACAAATCCGGCATTCCCGTCTGGGATCCGGATGACTTGGTTGACGCGATTGAGGACTGCCCCATCGCAGGGCCCAGCGTGCCCAGCATCAGCATTGCGGCCAGAATGCCGGCGATAATGTTCTGAAGTTTCATTCGGTCTGCCTCCAGGTCCCCCATGGACCGAGGCAGAGCGTAGCGGGGCAATGTTTGGTCAATATTTGAACCAGGCATCCGCGCGCACAAAAGCGCCCGCGCAACCCATTGGATTGGCGTCACGACCAGCGATGTCTGGAAAATTAGTGCCTGGCAGGGGCTGGGGGACTCGAACCCACGACCCTCGGTTTTGGAGACCGATGCTCTACCAACTGAGCTAAACCCCTTCAGGCGAGGCCGTGTCTAATGGCAAAGGCGGCGCGATGCAAGAGTGCATTGCATGCTCGGCGAGAGAACTGTGTACTTTCATGGGGTTCGGCGCACAAAGGCGGCGCCGCGGCGGGCGAAAAGCTCAGCCCTGGAAGACCAGTCCGGCCGAGCGGCGGCCCTGCCAGGCGACGCGGAAGGGCTCGATGCGGTGGTTGAACAGCAGGTAGCATTGGGAATTGATCGGCTGGTCGGCGCCGAGCCGGATGCGGACGCCGGTTTCGCTCTGGTCGACGACCACGGCGGGGATGCGCAGCAATCCGTCATCGCAGACGACGGTGGCGTCGATTCGAACGGGGAAGCGGGGCTGGCTGCGGCGGTCTGTGCTCATGAGCGATGCGTCGCGCGAGTCGCCGGAAGGAGATACTAATGTGAGCATCGCAATTTTATCGATCCGGAGCGGGGCGCCAGTCCCCGACCGGAGTGCATGCGGCCAGGGACTGACTTTGGAGGGTCGCAGCCGGCAAAAGCTGCCCCGCTAAACGCGATGGTGCTGACGGCGGTTCCCTGCGGCCGGAGGACGCAACTGGGCTCGCGCTCCGGCTAATTTGAGGTCCCCGCTTGCTAGGGCAAGCTGTCGTTCGCTTCAGAATTTCATGCCTGAAACCAAATCCCCTTTTCTGCATTGCCCAGAAAATTTCAGGGGAGCACCGCTATGAACATTTACTGGAGCAATCTCACCGCCCTGCAGCGCAAGGCGCTCATGCTGTTGTGCCAGCATGGGCATTGTCCGCTGCCCGATGAGCTGGGCGAGCAATTGTGCAATCTCGGCCTGGCGGAGCGGCTGGGTGAAAAGGGCTATAGCCTCAGTGCACTCGGCGCGACGGTGCCGCCGGCGACGCTGCACTAGACAATCCGTAACCGATCGGTTGCGCTTTATTCCGCCGCGACGGGCAGACGCTCGGCGTGGCGGGCTTTCAGTTTATTGAGCTGGTGGGCGGCGTGAGAGAGCAGGGCGGTGCGCACCTGTTCGTGGGGCACAGCGCCGCAATCGGACTTCACCTTGAGGTCGAGCGAATAGTCCGTGACATTGCCCAGAAACTCTTCGCGAATCCGAACGCGAACGGCGCCGGTGACGCGCTGGGGCATGGAGGGGTGCGGGCCAAAATGCAGCAACTGACAACCAATCACTTCAAACGACATACGCTCCTCCAAACGCCGCGCCATGTTTTGGGCACATTTTGATCCAAGCCGTTCCGGAGCGCCTGTGCAAGCGGAATCCATCGGGTTTTGCACTTATGCTTTACAGATGTGATGATCTGGCGGGTGCGGGGCTCCACGATTCTATTTGCCCAGACTGTTGCAATGTGTTGCCAAAGCCTCTAGATAGCCGGCTCTAGCCGTGCGGGAGTCCTGCGCGGCCTTTGGTTTTGCACCAAGATATTCGAGTTGATTTGCCCATGGCCCGTCCGAACCCAGTTCAGTTTCTCCAGCAGGTTCGTTCCGAGGTCAGCAAGGTAACATGGCCTGGCCGGAGCGAAGTGGTGATTTCCACGATCATGGTTCTGGTCTTCGTGATCCTCGCGAGCCTGTTCTTCCTGCTGGCTGACCAGGTCATTTCCTGGCTCGTATCCTTGATGCTGTCGATCCGCTAAGCGGGTCATTCTGTAGTTTATTCGGAGCGGCGAGCTTTAATGGCCAAGCGCTGGTACATCGTTCAGGCGTATTCGAACTTCGAGCGCAAAGTGGCGGAAGACATCCGTCAGAAGGTTGCGCAGAAAAAGCTCGATCACCTGTTTGAAGACGTGATTGTGCCGACCGAGAAGGTCGTTGAGATCCGTCGGGGCCGCAAGGTTGACGCCGAGCGCAAGTTCTTCCCGGGCTATGTGCTGGTGAAGATGGATATGACCGACGAGGCGTTCCACCTGATCAAGAACACCCCGAAGGTGACCGGTTTCCTCGGCGCGGACAACAAGCCGATGCCGATCTCGGAGGCGGAAGCCATGTCGATCCTGCAGCAGGTGCAGGAAGGCGTGGACCATCCGAAGCCTTCCGTCAGTTTCGAAGTGGGCGAGAACGTGCGCGTGTCGGACGGTCCTTTCGCCAGCTTCAATGGTATCGTCGAGGAAGTCGACGAAGAGCGCTCCCGCCTCAAGGTGGAAGTTTCGATTTTTGGGCGTCCCACTCCGGTGGAGCTCGAATACGGTCAGGTCGAAAAGATCTGATCGCCCTGTCGTTGCGTCAGCACGACCACCTAACAAGGATGGTTGCGCGAGCACGATAAGTCGAATTTCCGGCGTCAGCCGGAAGCACGCGGCCTTGGCTGCGTAAACCCGTGGAAGGGGATGGTGGTCGCCAAGCCATCTATCAACCCCGCACCACGGCTCAATTGCCGGTTACGGCACTCAGAGGATAGAAAATGGCAAAGAAAATCGTTGGCTACGTAAAGCTGCAGGTGCCGGCTGGCTCCGCCACCCCGTCCCCCCCGATTGGCCCGGCTCTGGGTCAGCGCGGTCTGAACATCATGGAATTCTGCAAGGCCTTCAACGCGGCTACGCAGGAGCTCGAAAAGGGTTCGCCGATTCCGACCGTGATCACCGCCTATGCCGACAAGAGCTTCACTTTCGAGATGAAGCAGCCGCCGGTGACCTACTTCATCAAGAAGGCGCTCAACCTCAAGTCCGGTTCCAAGCTTCCGGGCAAGGACAGCGCCGGCACTATCACGCAGGCTCAGCTGCGCGATATCGCCGAGAAGAAGATGAAGGATCTCAACGCGGATGACGTTGAAACCGCAATGACCATGATCGCCGGTTCCGCGCGTTCCATGGGCATCCAGGTCGAGGGCTGATAGAATGGCAAAGATCGCAAAGAAGGTCGCCGCTGCCCGTGAAGGCATCAACCGCGACAAGCTCTATGGCCTCGAAGAAGCCATCAAGCTGGTGAAGTCGAAGGCTTCGGCCAAGTTCGACGAAACCGTCGAAATCGCGATGAACCTCGGCGTTGACCCCCGTCACGCTGACCAGATGGTTCGTGGCGTTGTCACGCTGCCGAACGGCACCGGCAAGACCGTTCGCGTCGCCGTGTTCGCCCGTGGCGCCAAGGCTGACGAAGCCAAGGCTGCTGGTGCAGACATCGTTGGCGCAGAAGACCTGCTGGAAACCATCCAGGCCGGCAAGCTCGATTTCGATCGCTGCATTGCTACCCCGGACATGATGCCGCTGGTTGGTCGTCTTGGTAAGATCCTCGGCCCGCGCAACCTGATGCCGAACCCGAAGGTCGGCACCGTGACCATGGACGTCAAGGGTGCTGTCGGCGCTGCCAAGGGCGGTGCTGTTGAATACCGCGTCGAAAAGGCCGGTATCATCCATGCAGGTGTCGGCAAGGTTTCCTTCTCGGAAGAAGCCCTCATCGAAAACATCAAGGCCTTCACCGACGCCGTCGTGAAGTCCAAGCCGGCCGGCGCCAAGGGCACCTACGTCAAGCGCGTTGCCGTGTCCTCGACCATGGGCCCGGGCCTGCACGTCGAGCCGTCGTCGGCTCTCTAAGAATTTCGCGGCTTCGGCCGTGAAGACATCAGCAGCCCTGGCCTCCGGTTGAGGCTGCTGATGAAAGTCCTGTCCCAGACTGCCGGCCGACCTTCGGGTCGTTAATTCCGATTTCGGAGCCAGCAATAGACGGGGTGAAGACCCAATTCGGGCGCAAGCCCATTTGAATTGTGGTTCGAACCTAAGCCAGTTGCCCCTCGGGGCACTCGGTTGGCAGGCACTAACCGTTGTCCTCCTTCCCGCAAGGGCAGGGGGCAGCAATTGGCAATGGTCCTGCGGATAGTCTCCAAGGGACCAGACTAGTGGAGACTAGTGTGGAAAGAGCGGAAAAGCGTGAAGTCGTCGCCGCGCTCCAGGAAGCCCTCAAAGGCGCTGGATCGATCGTCGTCGCTCACAACACCGGCCTGACCGTCGCTGCTTTCACCGATCTGCGCGTGCAGATCAAGAAGGCTGGCGGCACGGTTAAGGTTGCAAAGAACCGCCTTGCCAAGCTTGCTCTCGCGGAATCCGATGTTGCGGATATCTCGGGCCTGTTCACCGGCCCGACCGTCATCGCCTTTGCAGAAGACCCCGTTGCTGCGCCGAAAATCGCAGCAGCATTCGCCGAGAAGAACCAGAAGTTCGTCATTCTCGGTGGTGCAATGGGTCAGACTGCTCTCGACGCCAATGGTGTCAAGGCGCTGGCAACCATGCCGTCGCTCGACGAACTGCGCGCAAAGCTCGCAGGCCTCGTCAAGCAGCCGGCAACGAACATCGCTTCCATCCTCGTGCAGCCGGGTGCGGGCATTGCTCGCGTCCTCAAGGCTCACGCGGAAAAGAGCGAAGCGGCGTAAGGCCGTTCCAACTACCTCATCATTCGAACCAACATTCAAACCTGAAAAGAGTATAAAATGGCTGATCTCGCCAAGCTCGTAGACGACCTCTCGGCTCTGACCGTTCTCGAAGCTTCCGAACTGAGCAAGATGCTCGAAGAGAAGTGGGGCGTTTCCGCCGCTGCTCCGGTTGCTGTTGCTGCCGTTGCTGGCGCTCCGGCTGCTGCCGCTGAAGAAAAGACTGAATTCGACGTGATCCTGGCCGCCTTCGGCGACAACAAGATCAACGTCATCAAGGAAGTCCGCGCCATCACCGGCTTGGGCCTCGGCGAAGCCAAGGCTCTGGTTGAAGGCGCTCCGAAGGCCGTCAAGGAAGGCGTGTCGAAGGCTGAAGCCGAAGACATCAAGAAGAAGCTGGAAGATGCCGGCGCTAAGGTCGAACTGAAGTAATTTCAGTTCCTGCCTTGAAATTTGCGAAATGGCGCTTTATGTGCCATTTCGCTTTCTCGTTTTTAAGCGAGACGATTCGCCGGGCCGATTGGATGGGTCTCGGCGCTAATTTGCGGAAATATATGACGATTTTGCATGTCGCGGGCAGCTCTAAGCCTCTTGTGACTTCGCTGCGGGTTGGCCCGCATGCGAAGTTTTAGGCGTTTATCACGCTGCTGTGATCTGTTTTCCCGGGGCGGAAGCAGATTTTCGACATGGACTGGCCCCTGCGCCGCAAGGCGCGACAGACGACAGGGCATATAACCCGAGCGCCGACGGCTGATAGTCGGTTCTTTGGTTATATGCCTCCGAGACAAAGCGAAAAAGACAAACAGGAGCTTTTATGGCTACCACGTTCAACGGCCGCCGCAAGGTTCGCAAGTCCTTCGGCTCCATCCGCGAAGTCACGGAGCTGCCAAACCTGATCGAAGTCCAGAAGGCTTCCTATGATCAGTTCCTTCTCGTCGACGAGCCCAAGGGTGGTCGTCCCGATGAAGGTCTGCAGTCCGTCTTCCGTTCGGTGTTCCCGATCACCGACTTCTCCAATACGGCAAGCCTGGAATTCGTCCGCTACGAATTCGAACAGCCCAAGTATGACATCGACGAGTGCCGTGCGCGCGACATTACCTTCGCTGCCCCGCTCAAGGTCACGCTGCGGCTGATCGTATTTGAAGTGGACGAGGAAACCGGCGCTCGTTCGGTCAAGGACATCAAGGAGCAGGACGTCTATATGGGCGACATGCCCTTCATGACGTCGAACGGTACGTTCATCGTGAACGGCACCGAGCGCGTGATCGTCTCGCAGATGCACCGTTCGCCGGGCGTGTTCTTCGACCACGACAAGGGCAAGACCCACTCCTCGGGCAAGCTGCTCTTTGCTGGCCGCATCATCCCGTACCGCGGTTCCTGGCTCGATATCGAATTCGACGCCAAGGACATCGTCTATGCGCGTATCGACCGTCGCCGCAAGATTCCGGTCACCTCGCTGCTCAAGGCGCTTGGCATGGATGCCGAGGAAATCCTCGACACCTATTACACCAAGCTGCAGTACGAAAAGACCGAGAAGGGCTGGCGCGTTCCTTACGATGCCGAGAAGTGGAAGGGCGCAAAGCCGACCCACGACCTGATCGATGCGACCACGGGCGACGTCGTCCATGAAGGTGGCAAGAAGCTCTCTGCCCGCCAGGCAAAGAAGCTGGCCGAGAACGGCCTGACCCACCTGCTGGCTGTCGATGAAGACCTCTACGGCATGTACATTGCCGAGGACCTGGTCAACCTCAAGACCGGTGAGATCTATGCCGAAGCTGGCGACGAGATCGACGAAAAGCTGCTGACCAAGCTGGTCGACAACGGCTTCGA